>NZ_JAPTNK010000014.1:0-128198 GCF_026891775.1 Brevibacillus halotolerans | reverse complement strand
ACGTAGCTCAATTGGTAGAGCGTCGCCTTGCCAAGGCGAAGGTCGCGGGTTCGAGACCCGTCGTCCGCTCCATATATTATGTGCCCTTAGCTCAGCTGGATAGAGCGTTTGACTACGAATCAAAAGGCCGGGAGTTCGAATCTCTCAGGGCACGCCATATTGTCGGGAAGTAGCTCAGCTTGGTAGAGTACTTGGTTTGGGACCAAGGTGTCGCAGGTTCGAATCCTGTCTTCCCGACCATGCATAATGCGGGTGTAGTTCAATGGTAGAACTCCAGCCTTCCAAGCTGGTCGCGTGGGTTCGATTCCCATCACCCGCTCCATAATAGTACAGGAAAAGCAACTCAGATCAACTGAGTTGCTTTTTTGTTTGCTAATGAATTGTTTAATAAATTCATAACTATGCAAAAAAATGTCGAGTTGAGTCATTGCCCTATTTCCGTCTACAATATAGCTTAAGAAGCTAGAAGACTTTGTTTCGCCAAGGAAGGAGTCTCGCATATGAATAAAAAAATATCATTGATTGGTGTACCTCTCGATTTAGGGGCGGATCGTCGCGGTGTAGATATGGGACCTAGCGCTATTAGGTATGCTGGGGTAGTAAAGCGTTTAGAGGGTTTAGGATACTCAGTGAAGGATTTGGGAGATATTCCTGTAATTAGACCTGAAAATTTCGAAGAGACTGACAATCATAAGTATTTACAACAGGTGTTAGAGGCTAATGAAAGACTTGCAACAAAGGTGGCACTAGAAATAGAAAATGGACGTTTTCCTTTAGTTGTAGGAGGAGATCACAGCATAGCGTTAGGAACGCTTGCAGGGGTTGCGCAGACAAAAAAGAATCTTGGTGTGATTTGGTTTGATGCTCATGGGGATATCAATACAGGTCTAACATCTCCCTCTGGGAATATTCATGGTATGCCACTTGCTGCTTCGTTGGGAATTGGGCATGAGGCGCTGGTTAAAATCGGGGGATATAGTCCAAAGATAAAGCCAGAACATGTCGTCATTATTGGAGCTAGAGATTTGGATCTTGGTGAACGTGAATTAATCAAGGAACTTGGTATTAAAGTATACACGATGCACGAAATCGATCGCTTAGGTATGACCCGTGTTATGGAAGAAACCATTGAGTATGTTACACAAGGAACAGACGGAGTTCATCTGAGCTTGGATTTAGATGGTTTAGACCCAATATATGCTCCAGGAGTAGGAACACCGGTTATCGGAGGCATTTCGTATCGAGAAGGGCATTTGGCTATGGAAATTTTAGCTGAAGCGAATGTCTTAACCTCAGCCGAATTTGTAGAAGTAAATCCTATTCTCGATCAACAAAATGCAACAGCTGCTGTGGCGGTTGCATTAATGAGCTCCGTATTTGGAGATAAGCTTTTGTAAGAGTAAGACAGGAGATGGAAAAGTATCTTCCATTCTCCTGTCTTTTGTTTATTTGTTTCATATCTTATATACTTAAAGTAAGCCAATCAATTGTCTTTTCATGATGCCTTTACATTTGGAAAAGGTGGAGGTAGGTTAAAGGGTGAGTTCTGGCACTGGCTTGAAAAACCAACTCATTGTACACGGAGTTCAAAAGTTCGAGAGTGATAGACGGAGCGGTGCTTGTACTGCAAAATCGCTTTTGTATACAAATTTACATGGATAATACGGTACAAGACGTAACAATAATTAAGCGCGCGTTCCTTTTTGAATAATTTTTTGTATCTTACTCTTTCGTTAATAGTATGGAAATAGCACAAAACAGCGTATTTATGTTCTTTTTTATACATGATGATAAAATTCTTTTCATAAAGACTGGTTTCACACAGTTTTAATCAAGAATAAAAGGTAAACTACCTATATAATAAAAAGATAAAAATTCCGCAGAACTTTAACAGTAAAATTTGAAACTAAATCGTCTTTAGTTCGTATTAGAAGACGGGTTACATTCTAGGGAGGATGGCATGGAATTTGTAGAGAGACGCTTGGTAGAACGAGCGAAACGGGATGACCGTGAAGCGTTTGCGGAACTGGTGGAAATGTACAAGGATAAAATCTTTCAGCTAGCTTTCAGAATGGTTGGCAACCGCCAAGAGGCTGAAGATATTGCACAGGAAACCTTTTTGCGCGTTTATGCCAATCTGCATTCCTATGATGAAAATTATCGTTTTTCAACGTGGATATATCGTATTGCCACTAACCTGTGTATTGACCGGGGAAGAAAGAAAAAACCACAATTTTCTTTAGATGAAGAGCAGGGCGGAGATTTAGAAGGGCTAGATTGGTACTCCAGACTAGCCTCCGATGAGAAAACCCCTGAGGAAAAAGTCGTCGTACAAGAATTACAAGAAACGGTGCAGGCCGCACTAACCAAGTTAAATCCTAAGTATCGGTCTATCATGGTGCTGCGTTACATTGAGGATTTATCGTTGCAGGAAATAAGCGATGCCTTGCAATTACCAATTACAACGATTAAAACGAGAATTCATCGTGGGAGAGAAGCACTGCGAAATAAGTTGCGATTTTAATTGAAAGGAGACGTATTCAGATGGATTGCAGAGAAGCGAAGCAGCTTAACCATGTGTTTTTGGATAAAGATATCGATCAACTATCGAATCAACGTCTTCAACAGCACCTGCTAAACTGTGAAGAATGCCGTATACATTTACAACAATTGCAAAAAGTAATTGCCTATGTGGAGAGTGCCTCCCATATTCAAGCACCAAGTGATTTTACTGCACGCGTTATGGCTCAGTTGCCTCCGGTAGCGAAGCGTAAGAGCTTTGGAAACTGGATGAGACGCCACCCATTCGTAACGGCAGCGGCAGTCTTTTTTGTTCTTATGACAGGAAGTTTGTTTACCAGTTGGATTGATCGGGATAACACCCTGCAAATCACATCATCCAATATGGATAAGCTAAAGATAGATAAAGAGCGTAATGTAGTTGTCGTGCCGGCTGGGACTACCTTAACGGGAGACCTGATTGTCCGCAATGGCAGCGTAGAAGTAGAAGGTGAAGTTAAGGGAAATGTCGTAGCTATTGATGGCAGAGTCTTTTTAGCTTCTACGGCTCAGGTGGCAGGAGATACAGAATCCATCGAAATGATTTTCGATTGGGTATGGTATGAAATGAAAAATATCGGAAATGACTTGCTTCCATTGACTCATTAGGGGAAAATAGAAGAAAGAGAAGTAGCACGGCATGAGAAGCCGTGCTTTTTTCCGCAAACAATCCAATCAGAATTCTTGGATAGTATTGGAGTAGGAATGTGAGGCGGCGGTATGGGGTATTTAAACTACGTGAACATATTGCGTGACGGAATAGATATTCTTTTAGTCACGTACTTGATTTATAAACTAATCATGCTGGTCCGCGGAACTCGTGCTGTACAACTTTTGCGAGGAATTATGGTAGTTATCGTTACCTGGTTACTCAGCAAGTACTTTGATTTCCGTACCCTGCACTGGTTGATGTCCCAAGCTTTTACGTTTGGAGTATTAGCGGTTGTCATTATTTTTCAGCCTGAGCTGCGTCGTGCATTGGAGCAAATTGGACGAGGTAAATTATTCTCCCGATCTTACTCGAATGATGATGAAGACAGCGTACAACGAATGGTTCAGGAAGTCGGCAAGGCTGTGACTTATATGGCTAAGCGCCGTATTGGAGCTCTCATCGTAGTGGAGCGAGATACAGGGCTAAATGATTACGTGGAGACAGGAATCGCCATAAATGGTCGAGTCACGTCAGAGTTGTTAATCAATATCTTTATCCCGAATACTCCTCTGCATGATGGAGCTGTCATTTTGCGTAAGGATACGGTGTTAGCAGCAGCTTGTTATCTGCCGTTATCTGAGAATCCTTCCATTTCTAAAGAGCTTGGAACAAGACACCGAGCCGCTATTGGAATGAGTGAAGTCTCCGATGGTGTTACCATTATTGTGTCGGAGGAAACAGGTAACGTCTCGATAACGACCAACGGAGAAATAACGCGGAACTTGACCGAAGAGCTATTAGCGCAAAAAATGCTGAGCAGACTCTCTCCACAAGCGAAGAGTAAATCCATGGCAAGTCGTTGGCAATGGGGGCGAAAAAATGGATAGATGGTTAAACAGTCATTGGTTTGTCCGCGGAATTGCCCTACTTTTGGCCATTATGTTGTGGATGATCGTAAACTTAGAGCCAGAGCAAGGCAATTCCAGTGAAGCAGTACAGCCAACTCGAATTATCGAGAGTGCAAAGGTCAAAGCTTATTATGACGCCGATAATTTTGAGATTACGAACAAATTACAATCGGTTAAAGTAGCAGTGGAGAGTAACAATCCTTTTCTAAAATATAATATTTTTGACAACTACGAGGTATTTATAGACGCTAGAGGTTTAGCAAGTGGAGTGCATCGTTTGCAGGTACAGTCGCGCGGATTTCCCGATGGGTCAAAAGTGACCATTACACCGGATTATATTGATGTTACATTAGAGGAAAAACAAACCGTTGAAATGGACGTCCAGGTCGAGAAAATTGGCAAGGCAGCGGATGGGTATGAGTTAAAACAGCCTATCGTAAAACCATTCCGCGTACTGGTTACTGTTCCAGCGAGTCAGGTTAAGAAGATTGGCGTAGTAAAAGCTGCTGTCAATGTAGATGGAGCGACAGATACTGTTTCTAGTAATGCCCAATTAAAAGTGTATGACAAGCAAGGAAATCTGATGACGGGCGCAGAAATCTCACCGCTAGTAGCTGAAGTAAGTATACCGGTGACAAGTCCGTCCAAAATGGTGCCGCTCAAATTAAACTTGACGAATGAGCTGCCAGATGGATATAGTTTGGCTAGTATCACCATGAACACGCAAGAGGTGACGGTATACGGACCAAATGAAGTGATTAAGCCTATGGATATCTACTCGGGTCCATCAATTGATTTAAAAAATATTACTTCAGATCGGGTACTTCAACTAAAAATGCCGTTGGCGCCAAAAGTGGTAAAAGTTGACCCAGATACGTTAGATGTCACACTGAAAATAGTGCCATCTGAAACCAAAAAATTGGAGAACGTGCCATTAAGGGTAACTGGACTCGCTGAAGATTTGGTTGCCAAAGTCGTAACAGCGGATGGACAGGAATTAAGCACAGCAAGCTTTGATGTGATCGGTGCTCCTAACATCCTAAAAGACCTCACGGCAAATGACATTCAAATTGTAGCAGATGTAAGCTCGCTGCCTGTAGGTGTGCATGAGATCCCGCTGGTTTACAATAACAATTTACCAGATTATCTCAAGATAGCATCGAATGCACTTCATCAGGTCACGGTAGAAATCACAAAAAAACAGTAGGAACATAGCCTATTACGTGTACTAGGAAAGAAATGAGGGACAAGGATGGGGAAGTATTTCGGAACAGACGGCGTACGTGGGGTTGCTAATACGCAACTTACACCTGAATTGGCTTTTAAGATCGGTCGAGATGGTGGATACGTACTGACAAGACACAAAGAAGAAGGTAAACCAAAGGTAGTTATTGGTCGCGATACGCGTATCTCTGGTCAAATGCTGGAGAGTGCTCTAATCGCAGGTCTTCTCTCTGTAGGTGCAGAAGTAGTTCGTTTGGGAGTAATTTCTACGTCTGGCGTAGCGTATCTGACCAAGGCTTTAGGGGCAGATGCAGGTGTCATGATTTCTGCTTCACATAATCCATTTGAGGATAATGGAATCAAGTTCTTTGGTAACGATGGCTTTAAGCTGTCAGATGAAGACGAAAATGAGATTGAAAAATATCTGGATACTCCAGAGGATACGTTACCGCGCCCTACAGGGGACAAAATCGGGACTGTAATCGATTATCTGGAAGGTAGCCAGAAATACCTGTCTCATCTCAAAAGTTCTGTAAATGAGCGTTTTGAGGACATGAAAATCGTTTTGGATTGCGCTAATGGAGCGGTCTCTTCCTTGGCAGCCAGATTATTTGCAGATGTAGAGGCAGATGTAATTACGATTGGTGCAAGCCCGAATGGTATCAACATCAATGATCAATGCGGATCAACACATCCAGAACGCTTACAGGAAGAGGTTGTGAAGCATAAGGCTGTATTGGGGCTTTCCTTTGATGGAGATGCAGATCGTTGTATAGCTGTCGATGAGAACGGTGAGCTGGTGGATGGCGATTATTTAATGGCTATCTGTGCGCGTGCTCTTAAGCATAAGGGCAAACTAAACAACAATACCGTAGTAACGACCGTAATGGCTAACCTTGGCTTCTTTAAAGCAATGGAGGAACAAGGCATTAATAGTACACGCACAGCTGTAGGCGATCGTTATGTAATGGAAGAAATGGTTCGTGGAGGCTATAACCTAGGTGGAGAGCAATCTGGGCATATTATTTTCCTGGATTACAATACTACCGGGGATGGCTTATTAACAGGTCTGCAACTGCTTAACATCATCAAGGAAACAGGCAAACCATTGTCTGAGCTAAAACAGATGATGACGAAATTCCCGCAGCTATTAGTAAATGTGCGTGTGGAGGATAAGACAAAGCTAAATGGCAACGTAGCTATTGAGCAAGCGATTAAAGAGGTAGAGGAAAGTCTACAGGGCAATGGTCGCGTGTTGGTTCGTCCATCAGGCACAGAGCCAATCGTTCGCGTCATGGCAGAAGGGCCAGATGCTGATGAACTAGAGGTTATGGTTCAAAAAATCGTAGAGGTTGTTAAAAAGGAATTAGCATAAAAGTAATGGTAGAAAAAAGGAGCGGCTTACGTCAGCTCCTTTTTTTATGTGCTTTTGAACCCTGACAAGGGGAGCGTTTCCGCTACATTTTTTGAGTAACACATTCATACCTACACCTACATAACATAAAGTGTGGGGAAATCTTAGCCATTTATCATTAATTTATGAGGGTCATAGCGGAAAAGAGATATTGTCCCCCGCACAAAGCTGTGCTAAAGTAAGAAAGGATTTGATTATCAGAAAAAGGAGGGGAGAGAGGATTTTCATTTTCAAGATCACAGATATCTTTTAAAAGCGCCAGCACTGTGGCTGCCCGACATGGAGCACAGTGGACGAGGTGGAGGTTTATCGAAATGTTCGGCGGATGCCTCCCGGTCATGTATCAGGACCGTAAGCTCAGTTACAAAACATAGGGGCAACTTTATGGACAAAATCTGAGTATGATATGTTCACAATTACCTTATAGATAAAAATTTGCAAAGGAATGACGGGGGTACACCCCGTTAGCAAATTCAGTTGGGTCGTACCCCTGTCCACTAGAGAGGGGTTTCTATTACTATGTGCGGAATCGTTGGATATATTGGAAGTAAACAGGCGCAGGATATCGTTATTGGAGGTCTGCGTAAGCTGGAATATCGTGGGTATGACTCTGCAGGTGTAGCAGTAATGACGGAGCAAGGTTTGGATCATGCAAAATCCAAGGGACGGATTGCTACGTTAGAAGAGCGTCTAAGAGACAGACCGCTAGCGGGAATGGCTGGAATTGGCCATACTCGTTGGGCAACACACGGAAAGCCTTCCGATGAAAATTCTCATCCTCATTTAGACAAAACGCATAAATTTGCAGTTGTTCATAATGGGATTATTGAAAATTACCTGACTATCAAGGAAGAATTGATAGCAAAAGGATATGAGTTCCTGTCTGAAACAGATACAGAGGTTATCGCTCATCTATTGTCCGACCTATATAATGGCGATATCGTAGCTACAGTGCGCAAGGCTATACAAAAAATGCGCGGTGCCTATGCACTTGGTATCATGACAGAGCACGAACCAGATAAATTAATTGCGGTACGTTTAGCAAGTCCACTCATCGTGGGTATTGGTGAAGGGGAAGCGTTTATTGGCTCTGACATCCCGGCTATTTTGGAGCATACGCGTGATATGTACATTTTAAATGAAGGTGAAATGGCTGTTTTAACTCGCGATAACATCCAGTTGACAGTGGCAGAGACAGGCGAGCCTGTGGAGCGTGACATTTTCCATGTGGATTGGGACTTGGTGCAAGCGGAGAAGGACGGCTATGACTCCTTTATGTTAAAAGAGATTCATGAGCAGCCAAAAGCAATGCGAGATACAATTGGCTCCCGTATTGATTTGGAAACCAAGCGTGTGCTACTTCCTGAGATGAAAATGACTCCAGAAGAGCTAGCTGCTTTTGACAGAATGTATATCGTAGCATGCGGTACTTCGATGCATGCTGGATTAATCGGGAAAGAAGTCATTGAGAAGCTGACACGCGTTCCTGTCGAGGTAGCGATCGCTTCAGAATTTAGATATCGTGACCCGATCTTCACAGATAAGACGTTAGTGGTTGTCATCAGTCAATCAGGGGAAACAGCAGATACACTCGCAGCTCTGCGTGAAGCGAAGAAACAAGGCGTTAAAGTAATGGCAGTCAGCAACGTAGTAGGAAGCTCAGTAGCTCGTGAAGCAGATGAAGTTATCTACACTTGGGCAGGCCCAGAGGTAGCGGTTGCTTCTACAAAAGCTTATACATGCCAAAGCTTGGCTCTGTATCTGTTTGCGCTTTATCTTGCACAGGTAAAAGGCACACAGACAGATGCACAAATCGCTGAGATTGTCGATCATCTATTAGAAATTCCAACTCAAACAGCTAACATTCTAGAAATGGAAGAGGGCCTACGCAAGGTAGCTACTTCTGTAACAAAGGATGTTCAAAACCTGTTCTTCATCGGACGAGGTCTCGACTATGCTGTGACGCTGGAAGGCTCCCTGAAGCTAAAAGAGATTTCTTACATTCATTCCGAAGCTTACGCAGCGGGTGAATTAAAACACGGTACCCTAGCTCTCATTGAAGAGAATGTGCCTGTGATCGCATTGGCTACCCAGCCAGACCTATTTGACAAGACGGTTTCCAACATCGTTGAAGTCAAAGCCCGCGGCGCCTACACGCTAGGTCTCGCATTTGAAGGAGATACAGAATTGGAGAAAACAGTGGATGAAGTGGTATATGTGCCACGCACACTGCCGATCCTGTCTCCTGTATTAACTGTCATTCCATTGCAATTGCTTGCTTACTTTGCGTCTACAGCTCGTGGCTTGGATGTGGATAAACCACGGAACTTGGCTAAGAGTGTGACGGTGGAGTAGGGTTTGGATTTGTTTTTATGCATGGAAATTAGCAACAGACAATAAGCTAGTTCCTAAAAATAAAGATGGTACCTAAAATTATTAGCCTGACTCCGCTTTATTGGCAGAGTCAGGTTCTTTTTTGTCTAGGTTTTTTTTGAAAATTGAAAGTGAAAGCACTTCGCTTCCTTTCGTAGATAAGCTTTAGTATAGTTTCTGTTTCTTAGATAATTTGTCTACTCTTAATTTTTTGATTAATTCCTTCGAATATACTTTCGATCGAGATTTCCAAGCATCAGTTGCCTATTATACAATCACTCTATCTAGCACTGTAAAAAATAATTTAGGAACTCTTGAAATTGTAGATAGTGGAAAATAAAACAAAATACGTATAAAATAGTTACATTCTGTTAGAATGTAACTATTTTTTTGAGAGGAGAGAACCCAATGTCAGGATTCGGCGTTTCTGGTTTAATAATTCTTGGTGTCATTCTGATTGTCATTATAGGAATAATAGTTGCAAATAGGAAAAATAAAAAACGATAACACCTGTTATCCACTACATTATTAATTTTTTCTAGCATCCTTTTCTAAAGTCATATCGCACATGGACATTATAAAAGAAGCTAACCTTATAACAGAGGTTTAGCTTCTTTTAGCGTTTTCTTCTATTCCTCGGTTCCTGTCTACTTACAACCCTTACCGATCAGCCAGCTCCTAAGATATAGCCTGTTCCTTTAATACCAAACAAATTGTTTCCTTACTTAGCTAGTCCACTTTCTCTCCAAACTGATTCATTAAAAAATAGTTGTCTCACATGTGATAGTTGTACGACGGAAACCATTTTACAATGAATGAGCCGTGTTCAGCTATTCATTGAAGATAATTAGAATAATAAATATTCCTAATAATGTAAAACGATTATATTTTTGGTAAAATACACTTATACAAAGGGAAAGAGGATAAAAACAATGAAAAAAATAAGAAATGTATATTCCGTTCCTGTTGCGTTATTCATTACAGCTGTAGTAGTCACTGGTGCTAACGCCCATCCAAGTGCTTCTACCGTTTCACAAGAAGTTTCTACTAATGTTAATTCTGATCATATTACCAAGCCAAAGGTTTCTAGTGCTGTAGCAAGTAAAGGAAATATTGATGGAAACGCAATAGCACCTTACGTTTCAATCGCCAAAGATGAGGACGTCAGTTATAAATCTGGTCAAGGTTCCTTTGTCTTAGATTACTCTTCTCATAATGGCAAATACCCACACCTACGAATACACGTGGAGAATACGGGGAGCAAAAGTTTCCGGCTAGAACTTCTTTCTGAGGACGGTACAGAAATTTGGGGTATCGAGCCTGTGAAAGCTGATGAAGTAGCTGAGTATGTGGTTCCAAAAACAAATAAATATTACGGCGAGGGCGAGTATAGACTTAGAATTGCTGGAACAAAAGGGAGTGCTGTAAAGGCAAGGGTAAATGTACGCTCTTTAACACCTAACGATATATAAAAAGGATTGCATCAGCATTGTAGTTGAAGTTTTGTTATAAAGACTCTTAAAGAGGGATAAAGCAAATGACTAAAGAGACTTTGGAACAAAGGGTAGAAAGGTTAGAGTTTTATCTAAACTTGATGAGGGAGTTTGCAGTAGACCCAGAAACGTTTGCCTTGTGGGATTATGTTATTTCAGAAGGGTTAAATGAGAACCAGACCAATCAGATTTTAGATGTACTAAGAGAGCATCATGGTCATGTAAAATCCGCTGTAGAGGCTGGTGCTTCCATTCCCGATTTAGAAGACTTATGTACCAAAATGATTCCACTTCTTCACGTTGAAGGGAGGACCACCAATAAGGAAAAGGTAATGCAGGTTTTAAGAAGAGCTAGTAAATTACCTATTTTTCCTTATTTAAAAAAACATCTTTAGATTATAAAAAGTAAACCAAACGTCTGAACCTAAAATCGGACGTTTGTGCTTTTATTATCATGATTTATTCCTTTCAAATTAGGATAGGGAACTGTAGCCCCTTTATTTTTGAATATAAAAAGCGCCTCTCTCAGATGAGAAAGACGTTTTACATTTCTGCTTGTTCAGCTATATATTCTACAGAGGAACTTCATATATCTATTTTTTTCAAGGAGTGGTTGAGAAGATGATCATATTCATAGTTGAGTATATGTTGAAGATATTTTTAATAAGCTTTGGCGTTTATTTTTTGCTGAATATTCTTCAGATTCTTCGACAAAGGAATTTCATTAAACAAAAGGGAAATGATGAGCTTGTAAAAGTACTAAAAGAACTTTCTAATGCGTTAGAAAAAAAGAATAATCCCTTAGAGTAATGAAAGAAATTTTTAAAAATAATTGATTACCCTTTTGGATGAATGGTTACCTTTAGTCTCAACAACAGCATTTTAATTCAGTAAAAATAAAATTACATAATAAAAATAAAGTGCCCATTAAAAATACAGTTGCTTCCGAAGCCCTCCCTATGAAATAAATATAGTAATAGAAACAGCTTCAACAGAAAGCAGGGATGAACATGAAGGCAGTACCTTACTATTCACAATGGGAGTCGCGTCAGTTAGTTTCGGATTTTTTATCCGGCAAATTACATCCTGCTGACGATCCCTTATGGCACTTGTCTGGTGGAATTGATCGGGATAAATATGCACGGTGGAGCTTCCATATTTGCGGGATGGCTTGTTTAAAAATGCTACTTGCCGATTGGCACGATCGAATTATTCCAACGCTTGAACTGATGAAGCAGTGCCGGGATTATGGTGGCTATGTGGTTCAGGAGGATGGGAGTATTAAAGGCTTGTTCTACCGTCCGTTTGTGTCTTTTATAGCCGAAAAATATGGGCTCCAAGCTGAGGTGAAGGAGCATACTCCCATTGAAGAGATTTATGATCTACTTGACCAGGGCTATGTGTACATGGCTTCCGTCCACCCTACGATTCGGACGCCAGAGGTGACGCCGCCCAACCAAGGGGGACATCTGGTGTATGTGTTCGGAAGAGATGCTAAGCGTCGGGAGCTCATCTTCCACAATCCGTCTGGAAACACAGTTGCTAGTCAGGAAAATGTGCATCTTAGCTGTGAAGGATTTGCTCGCTTTTATGCCAAGCGAGGGATTTTGATTAAAGACCCCAGACCTGTTGTGTGATACTCCACTACTAAACACAAGTGTATTGGTGCATTGTTAGGAGAAAATTATTCGTAATTGGTAAGAAGTATAAAAGACTTCCGTTTTTTATTATGACGCAAGCTCAAAATATCAATTTTTATCCTTAATTTGTTGATGACAAGTCGAGTGGAAAACAGGAAATTCATCCTGTATAGCCTCGACTTTTTTGTTGCATATAAATACAAATGAAAGACTAAATATTAAATTTTTCAGGGATTTGGAAGCATGTATTTTAGATAAGTAATCCTCCCTTTATAAAACGGCTAGTGAACAAAAAATAACATGCCCATTCTCCAGAGTAATTACTTCGTTATCTATATATCGCTTTAGAAAATATAATCCCCGCTTTGTTTTTTTAGCCTAGTATATTCCAAAAATATTGCAAAAGAGGCCTCATTTAGCAAGGAAAACAAGCCTTGACAATTATGACCAAAATAATGATAATAATAATCGTTTTCAATTAAAAGAAGTGAGGAGTCTTACTGAATGAATTTATCCCATTCTTTCAAGCAGTACATTTTTCCCTTTCTTGTTGTGCTAATGCGAATGGCCTTTGGAGGAGGGTGGTTGTTAGCTGGGGTGACCAAGATTACTGATAAGGGCTGGTTTCGGGAGCCGAGTGTCTTTTTACAGGACTATTTAGAAACGGCGCTAACGAAACCGAATGTGCCCGAGTTTTACAAGGAGTTTATCAAGCACTTATGTATTCCTTATGTTGATTTTTATAATTATGTGATTCCGGTTGTTCAGATTGTCATTGGCATTCTGTTGATTGTTGGTTTGTGTACGCTGCCAAGCATTCTTATTTGTTTATTTATGCATATCAATTTCATTTTGTCAGGTAACATGAATCTACTTAGTCTCGTTCTTTATACCAGTGCTTTTGGTTTATTGCTCAGCGGTTCGTACACCTATTTGTTTAGTCTAGACCAATTGTTTCAACGCGTGCCTGCTTTTGCGCAGAAGAAGATATCAAAATCTGATCGTATGACTGTAAATAATAGATCATTGGTGAACTGATACATATTGGTAAGGTAAGTGCTATGTAAAGTTTCATTTCTAAAAAGGGATTGACAGATTTTAAAAAATATTGAATAATTTGTTTGAAATTCATTGATAATAATTATCATTATCATGGTTATTTGTTGAGATTAAACAGGGGAGTAAACAAAATGATACAGAAAAAGGCGATTTTTCATGTTCTAGTTTCTACGAGTCTTTTGACGTCTTTAGGGTTACCGTCTTATGTGTCTGCGGCAGTAGAGAAGAATCTGATACAAGACGGACAAGAAGCGAAACAAATGACCGTAGAGGATAAAAAGGATGGTTCTAAATTAGGGACAAAAAGTGAAAGTATAACAAGCGGCTCGGGTACTCAAGGTGAAGAAATTTTAGATACAGTAACCAGCCAGGTACCTAAGACTGAAAAAGAATCAGGTGTGGACAGCTCAACAGTTCAGTCTGAAGAAAGTGAAAGTCAGATCGACCTCGACGGAACTCAGAATGAAGAAGGACTAGGTCCCGTGCCCACTCCAACATCTCAACCAATTCCAGAAGAAACAGATCAAAATCCAAAGGCAACCATGATCGAGATCGAAGCGGTAGAAGACATTCCAGAATCGACTTTCCCGAATCGGACACCTGCATATCATTTTAGTTTACCAAGCAATGTCACGGTTCAATTAAGCAACGGTAAAAAAGTAGAATTATACGTTCGTTGGAATTATGACCAGTACAATCCTGACGAGGTGAATAGTCAAACATTCACGGCTGTGGGAACGTTACGTGAAACTTCTTGGAGCTCAGCACTTCCAGAAGGCATAACGAACACCAAGAATATGAAAGCGACAGCGAAAATTACAGTGTCTGCAGCAAAGCAGATCAAGAGTGTGAATCCGTTAGCTGATATTCTCGAAAAAGAAAATGGCACAAGCTTTTATCAGTTGGGTTTGCCAAATAGCGTAGATGTGGTCTTAGATGATAGCACGACCCAATCGGTTGATGTTTCTTGGGAACATGGAGATTATGACGAAAACAATCCGAGTGCCCATACGGTTCAATTCTTAGGTAATTTGGGGAGTCGATCTGGTTTGCCTGCGGGAATTGCTAATAGCAATGCTGTTAAGGCCAAAATAAATGTTACCTTCAAAGATGCACGTACAATCACTAAGCTTGAGCCTGTAGCAATCAATAATGTTTTGAATGGTACAAAAAAAACAGAAGCAGCACTAGGCTTGCCTGAACAAATAGAAGTCGAATTGAGTGACGGTAGCAAGGCTCAGGTGCCAATCGAATGGAATGTAGATGGCAGTACGTATGACCCTAGCAATACAGCGGAGCAGACTTTTACCGTGGCTGGTACAGTAAAAAATATTCCGGCTGGTTTACAAAATCCAAATGGAGTACAAGCGGAGGCGAGAGTAAAAGTTAATGCTGCCGTTCAGGTTACAAAGATTGATCCTGTACAGGTGGCACAAGTACCTAACGGCATTAGCAAAACAGCACTTGCGTTTTATCTGCCGCAGCAAGTAAATGTGACGTTAAGTAACGGGAAAAAGGAAAAAGTGGATGTCACATGGGAGCTAACGGCTTCAAATTATGACCCAGCCAATGAACAACAACAAGCAGTGGAGGTTAAGGGCACACTAGTTCACTTACCAGCCGGTGTTGCTCAACCTAGTGAAAAGGTAATTGCTAATCTCTCAGTTAACGCAATGCGTTATGTGCAGTCGTTGAATCCGATAGCAGACATTACCGGAATCGTTAGCGGTACGAATGCTTCACTAGAAGCGCTACACCTGCCAAAGCAAGTAACAGTCGTATTATCTGATGGTACTAGCATTAAGGCAGATGTGCAGTGGGATTTACATCACATTAGCTATGAAAAAGGTAATGCTAAGGAACAGGCATTTACGATAACGGGAACGTTGATCAATCTTCCTGATGGAGTAAAAGGTAACGGTGTCAAGGCACAAGTTAACGTTAAGGTTGATGCGAAGATTGAACCGACGGTAAATGTGGGAGTTACGATGAGTGATGTAGCTGTCGAGAGGCAAGGACGAGATACGACCGAGGTGCTTGGTGAATATTTCTTACCTTTGTCTGGAGATGTCACAGGCTCGAATGGACAACCCATCAATGGACCTGGAACGGCTCTTTTGGTGTTACAAATGTACATCAATAATGAGGAAGTAAATACAGTTGACTACTTAGGACGCAAATTAGCATTAAACCACAAGCTATATGTGGGCTGGAAGAATAAAGATGTGCTGGCCGAAATAGAAAATGTGCTGAAAGCAGCTCTATTCCATCATCCTGAGGGCAGAAATTATGAAGTTATCACTTCCGCGTCACCAGCGGGAATTATCATGAAGCAAAAGCCAGGAACAGGCAACAGCGCTAATGTCATTCTTAATGTGGTAGATAATGGAAATGGCTCAGCGGTTGAAGGGCTGACATGGGGCGAGCTGGAGACGAGAACGGAAGGAACCTTTGGATTTGTTGGACAAAAGGCTAAGTTAAGCACTCAAATAAATACAGGTGCAGATACAGCGGGAAATCTTGTTGTCCATATTGCTGATGGCAAAATCAATAAGCAAATTGCTTTTCCGGTAGAGGCAAATGATGATACCGCGGTTGTTGCCCAGAAGGTAGCAAATCACCTAGCAGCAGATTACGGAATAGCATATGCCTATAAGGTAAACGCTCAAGGAAGCAAGATTACATTCGATGCCCTTCAAGAAGGTGCAAAAGAATTAAAGATAGCGGTAAAAACGGTTACTGACAAAGAAAAAGAAAGCAAGCCGGATGTAGATGTAGGTACAGATGGCGAGGCGAAAGATAAAGAGCCGGAGAAAGATAAAGATAAAGAGCCGGAGAAAGATAGAGATAAAGAGCCAGAGAAAGACAGAGATAGGGAACCGGAGAAAGACAGAGATAAAGAGCCAGAGAAAGACAGAGATAGGGAACCGGAGAAAGACAGAGATAAAGAGCCAGAGAAAGACAGAGATAAAGAGCCAGAGAAAGACAGAGATAAAGAGCCAGAGAAAGACAGAGATAAAGAGCCAGAGAAAGACAGAGATAAAGAGCCAGAGAAAGACAGAGATAGGGAACCGGAGAAAGACAGAGATAAAGAGCCGGAGAAAGATAGAGATAAGGAACCGGAGAAAGACAGAGATAAAGAGCCGGAGAAAGATAGAGATAAGGAACCGGAGAAAGACAGAGATAGGGAACCGGAGAAAGATAGAGATAAAGAGCCGGAGAAAGACAGAGATAAGGAACCGGGGAAAGATAGAGATAAGGAACCGGAGAGGGATAAAGAGAAGGAACCAGAGAAAGAGACGGATAAGGTTAAAGATAGAGACAAGGACAGAGATAGAGATAGAGATAGAGACAGGGACAAAGAGAGAGACAAAGATACGGATCAAAACAAAAACACGGCAACACCAGCAACAACAACGCCAACAGCAACCTCAACAACAAACAACCAAGGAACCCAAAATCCTGCTAAAGTCGAAAAAGAAGGCAGTTCGACAACAAGAACGTTTGATGATTTAAAAAACCATAAGTGGGCGCAAAACTCAATCGAGCTGTTGAATTCTAAGGGAATCATTTTAGGAACCTCTAATCACACATTTACTCCAAAAGCGGCCATGAAGGGCGGAGATTTTGCTCTCATCGTGATGAGAATGTTTGATCTGAAGCCAGATGTGGCAGGAAATACCCCTAATGTCCCACAAAATAGCTATTATTCTGGGGCAATAACAAGCTTGAAGGATCAAGGAATCATTCAGGGCTTCGAGGGTGAACAGTTCAATCCAGACACGCCTATTACAAGACAAGATCTAATGGTTATCTTGTATCAGGCCATGATTAAGTCCGGTATGGAGCTGAAAAAGGGTGAAGCGGCTGAGCTAAATCGTTTTGCCGATTCTAATCAAGTAAAAAATAACGCGAAGGAAGCTATCAGTGCATTAGTGGCAGAAGGGATTGTAAAAGGAGACGGTAAAAACCTCAATCCAACTGCTCCTGCTTCAAGAGCGGAAATTGCAGTACTGCTTGAACAAGTAGTACATAAAATGCCTGAGAAGAAATAATCAAATGGTACAGTACTAAAAATAGGGCCACTCTAAGGACGTCCAGCGGATGCCTTACGAGTGGCATTTTTATTTAGGAAACGGCTTAGTTGATCTATGGTAAAATCCATAGGAATTCAGTACCACGTTTGTAATTCATACATGCAGCGGGTTTGAACAGTAATACCTTTCGCAGATGGTGTGGCTGTTTGTCAATCAGAATTAGGAGAAGGGTGTAAGAATTGACTTCTGCAAAGGCCTTCCGAATGGCTTTGATGTCATTAATACCAGCATAACCTTCACCAACAACCATACAAGTTACTTCCTACATGCAAATCCTCTCCACGTTTCGGTTTGCACATATAACGATCAAGCAACCAATTTTGTGACAAACGATAGGAAGAGAGGGGAAATCAGGATAGACATATTACGCATGCTGTAACTGATTACATAGACAAAAGGCATTACCAATAGGTGTTACTTCTTTAAAAGCCAAGTAGATTTGACGATATTTCTTTTGCTTTACCTTCCTTATTTCAATATTCTTATGCGATTTGAAAAATAGCTCAGGCCCCATCGTAATCCCGATACCTTGAGAGACCATGTTGACGATCGTTTCACAATGGAGAACCTCTAAAATGACATGGGGACGTACCTGATGAGCGGTTAAATTTTCTAAAACTAATGTCTGATAAGGGCCTTTTGGCATGATAAAGTCCATACCAGCTATTTCTTTAATATCGACGACTTTGTGCTGACAAAGGGTGTGGTTTTTAGGCAAACCCAAGACTAATTCATCTTTTTTTACGGGTATCACGTTCAAACGGTGATTGATAGGAGCATCAACAATAAAGCCAATATCTACGGTTCCGTTTACAATCCACTCCATGATTTCCCCATATGTGCCCTCAAATAAAATGACTTTTACACCAGGATAGGTCTTTTTTAAATTGGCCAGCATGGCGGGTAAGATCTGTGATGCCGCGCTTGTAAAGGCCCCTATTTTTAGAGTGCCTTCGAGTTGATTATTTTGAATCGATAATTTCTGCTTAATAATAGCCTCGCTCTTGAGAATCTGCTGTATATGCGGCAGGATTCGATCAGCAAATGCAGTCCGGCTAATTTCTGCTTGCTTATTTCGGTGTAGCAAAGGATAGCCAAACTCTTTTTCTAAACTCGCAATAGCATGGCTGACTGCTGATTGAGTCATGTTAAGCTGTTCAGCAGCTCGTGTAAAATTCCCTAGCTCAACAACCTTTTGTAATACCTCATATCTAGCTATCGTCATAAGTTATCCTCATACCTTCTATGCATATTATTAATTTCACTAATATGACTATACCCGATAGGATAAGAATTGGACATCAAAGAAAAAGGGTGATTACCATTGAGAAGGATATATTTATTGCTGTTGGGTATGTTCGCACTAGGTGTGGATGCTTATGTTATGGCTGGAATTTTACCTAGTATCGCTGAAGACTTTCGTGTATCTATTGGGGTCGCAGGACAAACTGTTAGCGTATTTACCTTATGCTATGCGATGGCAGCTCCTGTATTTGCAACCTTCATGAGCAAAACAAATGCGAAATATACATTAGTAACGGCTTTATCAATATTCACACTTGCTAATTTTATTACTGCGGTTACGCATCAGTTTATCCTTTTATTGATTTCAAGAGGACTAGCGGGGATAGGGGCAGGGCTATACTCGCCATTAGCCTCATCAGCATCCGTTTCCTTAGTTGAGGAAAAGCAAAGGGGGAGGGCGTTAAGTACAATCTTGCTAGGCATGAGTGCGGGAACGGTAATAGGCGTCCCTTTGGGGATTTATATTTCCGCTATCTTTGAATGGCGGATGACTATGTGGTTTATTGTATGGATTGGTGTAGTAGGAATCGTAGCTGTATGGTGGAGGTTCCCAGAGGTACAATCAAATAGTTTGCCGACACTCAGAGAACGAGTGCGTATGTTTAAAAATAAAGATATAAAGCTTGTTATGATGATAACGGTGCTCCTTAGCTTTTGCAGTTTAGGCTTATATACGTACCTAGATCTTATTATGAGGGCATATGGATTTGAGCAATCGATTGTGTTTATTTGGATGTGGGGGATCGGTGGCATTGCTGGGAGCTTTATCATTGGTTATCTTATGGATTTTTATAAGAAACCCAGAGTTATATTAATGTACTTATTAATCGTGATGCTAGTATCTTTTATCATAATGGGCAGCATTCATTCCCTGTCAGCCATACTTGCTATCGTCTTGATGCTGTGGGGGGCTAGTGGCTGGGCGGCCTTAGCAACCCAGCAAAAAACACTAGTAGAAATCAGTCCTGAGCATGCTACTATTTCCATTGCCCTGTTAAGCTCTATTAATTATCTTGCTGGTTCCATTGGGACCATGACAAATGGAATATTGCTAGAACAAGGAATGACCCCGGTGATGTTACCTTACCTTACAGGTGGTATTTTAGTGATTGCGATGGGATTACAATGGGTTTTGATAGCAAGAAAATGATAGATAGAAATCGGATAGGGGACAAACAGTAGGGCTATTGACTACTTTTTACAAAGAGACCTATTAACTAAAGAGGCAAATCGAATAAAAGAAATTCTTACATGCGTTATAATAAGGGTAACCCTTATAAGGAAGTGTAATGATATGAGCAATAAAACAAATGCTTGTCGTTTGCTAGATAAACATAAGGTTCCCTATACGGTGCATGAGTACGAATGGGATGAGGAGCATTTAAACGCGAAACACGTAGCTCAGCAGGTTGATTTACAAGTAGAGCAGGTTTTTAAAACTCTGGTACTTCGTGGTGATAAGACCGGGGTTATCATGGCTTGTATTCCTGCCCATAAGGAGCTTCACTTAAAATTACTGGCTGCCGTTAGTAAGAATAAGAAGGCAGAAATGGTGCCAATGAAAGAGATACTAGAGTTAACGGGATACATACGGGGCGGGTGTTCACCTCTAGGCACCAAAAAAAATTACCCACTATTTATTGACGAGTCAGCTCTCAGTCTCCAGCTAATTAGTATTAGTGCTGGTAAAAGGGGTTTGCAGATCTTTCTTAATCCCGTTGATTTGATTAAGGTAAGTAAAGCTACTTCTGCGAGCCTAACTATGTAGAGAGATTCTGTCTTATCTGTTGAATAACGATATCGAAATGTAGCTCTATTCTTTGGAAGCCTGTAACAGCAAAAAACTTGTTGTTACAGGCTTTTTTTCGTTAGTCTGGAAGTCTTTTGCTTTACGCGATTGGCTAGTTTTTATAACAAATCTATCATTTGTAAATCGTAATGATTATTATTTGTATTGACTTGTTGCTGTGAGTGCAGTAGTATATTGGTTAAATCGTAATCGTTACGATTTAATTCTAGCATGCTATCTATTATCTTCTATACCTGTACGAAAGAAGGGTACTTACATATGGGTGAAAAGCGAGTTCCAGTTACTGTATTAAGCGGATATCTTGGAGCGGGTAAGACTTCTATTTTGAATCATGTTTTACACAATCGAGAGGGCCTTCGTGTAGCGGTCATTGTAAACGATCTAAGCGAGGTGAATATCGATTCCAATCTGATAAGGAATGGCGGTGGGATTTCTAGAATAGACGAGAAGGTTGTGGAGCTGTCGAACGGTTGTATTTGCTGTACGCTACGTGAGGATTTATTAGTGGAAGTCGAACGGCTAGTCAATGAGGATCGCTATGATTACATCCTGATTGAATCCACCGGAATAGGAGAGCCGTTGCCAGTAGCGCAAACCTTCACGTATGTAGACGAAGAAATGGGGATAGATCTTTCGCGTATATGCAGGCTGGATACAATGGTGACGGTAGTGGACGCGAACCGTTTTTGGCATGATTTTTCCTCAGGAGAAAGCTTATTGGAGCGCGGCCATGCAGTGGATGAAACAGACACGCGTGAAATCGTCGAATTGCTAATTGACCAAATTGAGTTTTGTGATGTTTTAATCGTAAATAAATGTGACATGGTTAAAGAACAGGATGTACAGCATTTGGAGCAAATTCTTCGTAAGCTTCAGCCAACGGCAAAATTCATTCGAAGCTCCTATGGCAAGGTCGATCCTAAAGAAATTCTTCATACAGGGCTGTTCGATTTTGAAAAAGCAAGCCAATCGGCTGGATGGTTACAAGAATTACAAAAGCCAAACCATACGCCAGAGACGGAAGAATACGGAATCTCCTCTTTTGTCTATCGCCGAAGAATTCCGTTTCACCCTGAGAGATTATATAAAAGGCTTCAGGATTGGCCTGAAGATGTAGTGAGAGCAAAGGGCTTCCTATGGGTTGCTACCCGTAATGACATAGCTTTGACGATTAGTCAGGCAGGTCCATCGATTCAATTGGAGTCAGCGGGCCATTGGGTGTCGGCTTTACCCGAAGAAGAGAAGCAGCAGATACTGGCGGAAGACCCTGAATGGGCTGAAGAATGGGACCCTCAATTCGGAGATCGTATCAATGAGCTTGTATGTATTGGATTTAATCTGGATCAAGGCAATATCATCCGGTCTTTAGATGCTTGCCTTTTAACAAATGAAGAGCTGCATGCAGACTGGAATACGTTGAAAGATCCATTGCCAACAAGTGATGTTATTGTCGAGACGCTTAGTAGCCAGGATGAATAAATAGAAATGATCAGGAGGATTTAACCAATGAGAGTAACAGTTACCCTGCAATGCACAGAATCTGGAGATCGTACCTACATTACAACAAAAAATAAAAGAAATAACCCCGATCGCCTAGAGCTAAAGAAATATTCCCCTCGTCTAAAAAAATATACTCTTCATCGTGAAACGAAATAGCTGTAGATAAGACAAAGACACTCTTTTCGCATATAAGAGAAAAGAGTGTCTTACTCATAGTGGGGGATATATCTTCAACCACATTTGCTAATAACTAGAGATTGGGTAGCAAAGCAACCAGCTAGCTGAGAATCGTGCCGTCAGTATGAGGAAGCAAATGAAGTTTATTTACTAAAATGATTCGCGATCGATTGAAACACAGAAAAATTTTCATCATGATAATCAGCTCTACCGTAATCAGGGTCAGCGCTGGTTTTGACGATTACTACGTTGGCCTTTGGATTAACATAGATGAATTGTCCATAGACTCCAATAGCGCTGTAGGAACCATCTGCGGGATCAGCCTCCCACCATTGGTATTGGTAGCCTAACACTCCCTTAGGGTCGTGATTAGGCTGAGGCTTTTCTATCTGTGTGGACTCTTGCACCCACTTTTTTGAAATGATTTGTTTTCCGTTCCAAACTCCTTCATGAAGATATAAGCTTCCAAACTTAGCATAATCCCTAATGGTTGCGTTTAGACCCATAAAGGATAGCTCTGTGCCAAGGCGATCGGTACTCCAGTAAGCATTAGATTCCATTCCAAGAGGCCCCCAAATTTTCTCCTGTAAATATTGGGACGGAGGATTGCTTGTAACCTTACTGATCAGCATGCCGAGAACCTGTGTATCAATGCTGATATAATGCTGAAAGGTTCCGGATGGCCGCTGAGATTGTAGCCCCAGTGCATAATCATTAATCGATTTATCGAATAGAAATGTCTTATACATCATCATGTTTATATCTGAGAAGGTGGCGTCATAGTCTTCATCAAAGCTAACTCCAGAAGCCATTCGCAGAATATCCTTAATCGGTACACCATCGTAGCCGCTGCCCTTCAATTCTGGGACATAGTTGGTGATCGGATCATTTACATTTTTAATGAATCCTTCATCAAGAGCGATACCAACAAGTGCAGAGATAAATGACTTAGCCACTGACCAAGAAGTAAACCTTGTTTGTTCATTTATACCATTTTGATAGAATTCCTTCACGATCTTATCATCCTTGAGCACTAGTAATCCATTCGTCTTTGTTCGTTGCAAAAAGTCTTCAATAGCTAATGTTTGATCTTTGTATGTATAAGTTTGGGGCAACTCTTTTTGTAATGTATCAAAATGGAAAACAGGCTGCGATGCTTCTATAGCGCGACTTGGAAAAATATTGTCCATGCTCTGAAAATTATAGCTAAGCTTATCCTTATTCAGCACGTGAATAATGTTCCAATTCCGAATTACTGCCCATATGAGGAGAAGTAATATAGCAGCAACAACGATACTTATGCTATACCACCATATTTTCTTTTTCGATAGTTGTTTACTCTTCAAGAAATACCCTCCTTTATTTACCTAATTATGGTATTTCATTTGATTATAAGATAGCGGGATATTCTTGTTCAATATATTGGGTTTTTATCCTGTTTTTAGAATATGAGGACTTATGATTTTACATTCATTCGTTTATTGCTAAACAGAACATGAAGCGGCTATTGGTTATTTTTTGTTTAGAGAGTGTATATACATGTACAAGAAGTTCAACATGATAATATCAAAGCAATAAAGTCACTACAGATATAAAATTAATAATTGTAATTTTTTAGACTATTTGTTATGTTTAAGCTGAAAATCAAATAGGTGTAGAAACAGGTGCAGATAACCTTCGTTATTTGCTTAAAAGGGAAGTTCGGTTAGAATCCGACGCTGTCCCGCAACTGTAAATGAGAGCTATTCGAAAAAATGCCACTGTTTTCATTCAAATGAAAATGGGAAGGTTCGAATCGCGATGATCATGAGCCAGGAGACCTGCCTGTTTTAGCACACACATCAGTTCCTACGAGGATAGGAGGTGTTACGTGCGAGCGATGAAACATGTGGTATTTTAAGATTTTTACATGTTTATTTGAGTTTTTCGCTTTCGCCCATTAACAACAACTTTCTTTTAGGAAGTTGTTTTTTTGCGTGTTGCGCTGCTTTGAAGTCTAGGAGGGATTTTTTGTTTGGGACAGTAGGATATTTCAGAAATTATTTCAACACAGCAATCATGAACAATCTAAGTTTAGAAAGTCCTAATTCGCTAGAAGTCATTTATGGTCTATTAGGGAATGAAATCAAGCGACAAGACGTTACAGAGGAAGTCAAAACAGATTACTATCGCAACCTTGAAAAAGCCTACAAGCTAACCAAAGAACAGTTATTTGGAATGGAGGAAGAAGAATGAACGAGCTTGAAAAATTTTCTCCTGGGCTAGACGGTGTGGTGGCTACAGAAACAAGCATTTCCTACCTTGATACCATACAAGAGGAAATCGTGATTCGGGGTTACGATCTGATTGAGCTTTCTAAATCCGTTAGCTATGTCGATATTATTCATCTTTTACTGGAGGGACGGCTTCCCGATCAGGCAGAGAAAAACTCTTTGGAAACAAGCATGCTAGAGCGAGATGAATTGCCTAGTGCGGTGTTTGAGGTTTTAAAGCTGTTGCCTGAGCAGACACACGCTATGGATGGCCTGCGAACAGGAATTTCCGTTCTGGGAGGGTATGATCATCGAATTGACGATCGCTCCATGCTTGTTAATAAGGAGCGGGCTTATCGGTTATTAGGTCAAGTTCCTAGCATAGTGGCTAATAGTTATCGGATTCTGACCAAAAAGGAGCCATTCCATCCAGACAAAAATGTACCGTATAGTGCTAACTTTTTCTATATGGTCACCGGGAGAAAGCCATCGCCGATTGAGGAAAAAATATTTGATCTGTCTTTGCTTTTGTACAGCGAGCATGAGATGCCGAATTCCACGTTTACAGCAAGGGTCATCGCTTCTACGCAATCGGATTTGTACGGAGCTTTGACGGGGGCGGTTGCTTCCTTGAAGGGTAGTCTTCATGGGGGAGCAAATGAGGCTGTTATGCACTTATTGCTAGAGGCAGGGACAATTTCCAAGTTCGAGGAGATGTTACGTACCAAGCTGTCCAACAAAGAAAAGATAATGGGATTTGGTCACCGGGTCTATATGAAAAAAATGGACCCGAGAGCGACAATGATGAAAGGAGCCTTACAGCAGCTATGTCATATAAAAGGGGACGATCTTTTATACCACATGTGTGAATCCGGTGAGAGGATTATGGAGAGGGAAAAGGGACTTTACCCGAATTTGGACTACTATGCAGCGCCTGTGTATTGGATGCTTGGGATTCCTATTCCATTGTATACACCTATCTTTTTCGCTGCGAGAACAGCAGGAATTTGCGCACATGTTCTTGAACAGCACGCACAAAATCGTCTATTCCGGCCACGTGTAAAATATGTAGGCGAGCGGCATGTTTTTTGAGGTAGGATTGGGAATTTTATGTGAAGCCAGCAACGCCTACATGATGTTCTGACCAACATCACGTACCATGATAAATAATTTTAAATAGAAAGGGAAGGATACTTTGTTAAAAAATATGGAGATTAACAAAACGGATGAGCTGATCGAGCAAATTACAGATTATGTTTTACATAAGAGGATTACGAGCTTGGAAGCATTTGAGACTGCTAGATATGTCCTGCTGGATACACTTGGATGTGGAATTTTGGCATTGAGCTATCCTGATTGCACGAAGCTGCTGGGACCTATTGTTCCGGGGACAGTTGTTCCCAATGGATGTAGGGTGCCAGGTACATCCTTTGTTCTTGACCCAGTGAGAGGCGCTTTTAATATTGGTTGTATCATTCGTTGGCTAGATTACAATGACACGTGGCTGGCGGCAGAATGGGGACATCCATCAGATAATCTGGGAGGGATTTTAGCTGTTGCTGATTATATAAGCCGTGTACGTATCTCGGAGGGGAAACAGCCATTAACGATGCATCAGGTGCTGGAGGCGATGATTAAAGCACATGAAATTCAGGGAGTGCTGGCATTAGAAAACAGCTTGAATCGAGTCGGGCTTGATCATGTTTTGTTTGTTAAAATTGCAACAACAGCAGTGGTAGCACAGATGCTAGGAGGAACCCGGGAAGAAATAAACAACGCATTATCAAATGCTTGGCTTGATAATAGCAGTTTACGGACATATAGGCATGCTCCGAATACAGGATCACGTAAATCCTGGGCTGCTGGCGATGCAACTAGCCGAGGTGTTCAGCTAGCTATGATGGCCTTAAAGGGAGAAATGGGATATCCAACAGCTCTTACTGCACCAGGCTGGGGATTCCAGGATGTTTTGTTCAATAAACAAGAGTTAAAGCTAGCTCGACCCTTGGATGCCTATGTAATGGAGAATGTGCTGTTCAAAGTCTCCTATCCAGCCGAATTTCATGCACAAACAGCCGCGGAATGCGCAATCAAGCTTCATCCGGAGGTAATGGCTCGTTTTGGTGAGATTGACAGCATTACAATCACAACACATGAATCAGCTATTCGAATCATTGATAAGGTAGGTCCATTGAATAATCCAGCAGACCGGGATCATTGCTTGCAATATATTACGGCTATCGGCTTGCTATTTGGTGATATTAAAGCAGACCATTATGAAGACCTAGCAGCATCAGATCCAAGAATCGATATCTTACGTAATAAGATGGTGGTTGTTGAAAATAAACAGTACAGCATTGATTATTTAGAACCGAGTAAGCGCTCGATCGCAAACGCTGTTCAAGTGCATTATAAAGACGGGTCTTCTTCTGAACAAATAGAATGCGAATATCCATTAGGGCACCGCTTCCGCAGGGGAGAAGCCATCCCTAAAGTCATTGAAAAATTTGTTGAAAATGTAAGGACACATTATTCACAAAAGCAGGTTCGTAAAATAAAAGAAGCTTGCATGGATTCAGAAAGGGTAAAGAGCATGGCCGTTACTGAATTTATCGAATTATTTTTACTATAGAGAGGGGCAAACGAAATGGCTTGGATTGTCGATCAGCCGTCATCACAAGCTGAATTAGCGAAGAAATTCAGGAAACTGATGAATGCGCCCGATCTTTTGCAAATTCCCGGCGCACACGATGCGATGGCGGCTCTTATGGCGAGGCGGGCGGGGTTTTCAGCGCTCTATTTATCTGGTGCAGCTTACACGGCCAGTTGTGGTTTGCCAGACCTAGGAATCATCACGTCTACTGAGATAGCTCAACGGGCAAAGGAATTGATACGCGCAACTGATTTACCAGTATTAGTAGATATAGATACAGGATTTGGCGGGATTCTTAATGTTGCCCGGACTGCTAGAGAAATGCTAGAGGCTAATGTTGCCGCGGTGCAACTAGAGGATCAGCAGCTTCCCAAAAAATGTGGACATTTAAATGGCAAGAAGCTTGTGACGACAGAAGAAATGGTCCAGAAGATTATCGCGATTAAAAAGGTAGCGCCAACGTTAGTACTTGTCGCACGTACTGATGCTAGGTCAGTAGAAGGTTTGGACGCAGCGATAGAAAGGGCACGTTCTTATGTGGAGGCTGGGGCAGATGCCATATTTCCCGAAGCACTAGAATCAGCGGAGGAGTTTCGTATGTTTGCCCAGCGTATATCGGCACCTTTACTAGCAAATATGACTGAATTTGGGAAAACTCCTTATTATACAGCAGAGGAATTCGCTAAGCTGGGGTACCGCATGGTTATTTATCCAGTAACGTCGCTTAGAGTGGCGGCTAAGGCATACGAGCGTGCTTTTCAAGTGATGAAAAAACAAGGTACCCAAAAAGGTGAACTAGCTAATATGCAGACTAGAAGCGAATTGTACGAAGCTATTTCATATGAAGAGTTCGAAGCGTTGGATAAGGAAATAGCGAAAACGATTTTAACCAAAGAACAATAGAACACGGGATAAAACGATAAAAAGCGATGAGGGGTTTCTTTGCGGGTCATGTACGTGCAGATACTAACCAGTCGCTTTTTTCTTCACCATGAATGAATAAGGAACGAAATACCCCTGTTCCTTCGAATTGGGCAGGATGAAATTAGGGGGAAGGAGTAAGGTAGCTATGAATAATGTGGACCGCTATTCCGTCCTGAATTGGATGAAAAAAGATAAGTGGATGGTACGTAAAGACAGCTCTATTAGAGAAGTTATGCGAGGAATGGTCCAATTAGAGAGTACGGAGCTTCCCGTTATTGAAAAGGGGAGTTTACTTGGGGTTATCAAATTGCAGGATTGTGTTCAGGGATTGGAGGAAGGAATCGGCTTAGATGGTATCATAGCCCCTTTGCTATCCAAGCGTTCTTATACGGAAACGTCTAGTTTTTCTATGCGGGATATCGAAAGGCTTCCTTTATACATCACAAATGCAAAGAATCAGAAATATGAAGGGGCAATTCGTAACAAGGAACTGCTGAGGTACCAGAAGTCTTTGCATGCCATGTCGATGAGAGCCAAGCCAGCTAATGGACCGGATAAGCCCTCTGCATCGGCTGCCATGGAGGAGATACTAGGGGAAAGTTCGGCTATTATGAAGGCAAAACAAATGGCTAGGAAGGCTGCAATGTCGAGAGCTCCTGTTTTGCTGACGGGAGAGAGTGGGGTTGGAAAGGAACAGTTTGCGCGTGCCATTCACGATCTGGGAATGACCAGAGAAGGTTCCTTTATCCCTGTAAATTGTGCAGCCATTCCAGATAATCTATTAGAATCGGAACTATTTGGCTATATGGGTGGAGCGTTCACAGGGGCAAACAAGGACGGAAAGCCTGGAAAATTTGAGCTTGCCCATAGGGGTACCTTATTTTTAGATGAAATTGGTGATTTACCGCTATCTACTCAAGTGAAGATTTTAAGGGTTTTACAGGAAAAAGAGATTGAACGCATTGGCAGTGTATCTTCCGTATTTGTAGATTTTCGATTGATCACAGCGACGAATAAAAATTTAGGGGAACTGGTGAAAAGGGGTGAATTTAGAGAGGACCTCTATCATCGGCTTCACGTTATTCCTATTCATATCCCCCCTCTTAGACAAAGAAAAGCTGATATCCCGCGTATTATGGAGGAATACTCCAGCAGACTTTGTACCACGTACGGAACCACCAAAAAAACAATGGATGAAGAAGCGTTACAACTCTTTTTTAAATACGATTGGCCGGGAAATGTCCGCGAACTTATCAATGTTATGGAAAGAATGTATGTATTGATAGATCACTCTCATATAGGCACAAAAGACTTGCCAGAGGAATTTATATACCATTATCACGCTCAAACGGAATTGAACTCGACGCTTGTTTCCCTCCAAAATCGACACAAGAGAGCTATGCCGTATCAAGAAGAGGAAGAAAAAAAACGAATTGAAAATGTCCTAAAGGAGGTCAAAGGGAACAAATCAAAAGCGGCCGAGCGTTTGGGTATCTCACGAGCTACCCTATACAATAAACTAGCTAGATTTCATGTCTAATAGGAAAGTGTTTACTCTGTCAATTTGTTCAAACAAAATATACAAACTCTTCCTTGTCTCCCCCTTATATTACGGAGGCTATTCATTGGCACAGCCCTTGCAATATAGGTGAGATGTAAGAATGCCGAAGAGGAGGATAGGGATGGGGATAAGAGAAGACAACAAATGTTTGGTCGTAGGATTATGCTTGTTTGATAATCAATCTTTCTTTTCACCTGAGGATTTTGAAGCTGAGGAAGAGCTGATTGCGAAAACAACAGAGCAGTTTGTTCAGAGTGCCATTATTCCCAAATTAGAGAGAATAGAACAACATGACTACAGTGTGACGAGGAAGCTGTTTACACAGGCAGGGGAGCTTGGCCTGTTGGGAGTGGATGTTCCAGAGGCATACGGAGGAGTTTCCTTGGGGAAAAAAGTGTCGGGCTTGGTTGCAGAAAAGATGGGTTATGCTGGTTCCTTTAGCATATCCTTTAATATTCATGCAGGTGTTGGCACACTCCCATATGTATATTATGGGACCGAAGAACAAAAACAACGTATATTACCCAAGCTAGTGTCAGGGGAATGGATTGCTGGCTATGCCTTAACGGAACCTAACGCTGGTTCTGATGCTCTTCAAGCAAGAACATCTGCATATCTAAACGATGCTGGTACAGCTTGGATTTTAAATGGTGAAAAGCAGTGGATTACCAATGCAAGGCTTGCAGATGTTTTTGTGGTATTTGCAAAAACACAGCTGGGGATGACAGCATTTATTGTTGAAAAAAGCGCAAGTGGGGTTTCCTTAGGGCCTGAAGAGAAGAAAATGGGGATCAACGGCTCTTCTACAGCCACGTTATTACTAGAAGAGGTTTCTATTCCTGTTACCAATGTTCTAGGGGAGGTGGGCAAAGGGCATCGTGTTGCATTAAATATTCTCAACTTAGCTCGGCTTAAGCTGGCGTTTGGTAATATTGGCACAGCAAAGCAGGCTCTTCAGTTATCCATTGCGTATGGCACCACACGCAAGCAATTTGGAAAGAAATTGGTCGAGTTCCCGTTGATCCAAGAAAAGATAGCAAATATGGCAGTGGCCATTTACGCTTCGGAGAGCGCTGCTTATCGAACAGCAGGCGTAATCGATGATTTTTTACACAGCAAGGAAGAGGCGAGTAACGAACTATCTAAATATGCAATGGAGTGTGCCATTAATAAAGTGGCAAGCTCTGAAGCGTTAGCCTGGATTGTGGATGAAGCGGTTCAAATTCATGGTGGATACGGCTATATGCAGGATTATGAAGTGGAACGACTATATCGTGACGCTAGGATTAGTCGCATTTTTGAGGGGACAAATGAAATCAACCGTCTAACGATTGCAAGAGCGCTGTTAAAAAGGACTATTGCAAAAGAAGAGATCGGAATGCATAACGAGCTTAGTAGAAATCAGCAGTTTCTCTACTACGCCAAGCAGTTGTTTTATAATGCGTTAGAAATGCTTGCAAAACGGATCTATCAGCAAGTGGAGCAGGAACAGGAGTACCTGCGATTACTGGCTGATAGTATCCGGGATATCTATATGATGGAGTCCGTACTTATTCGGAATCATAAGGCGCGAGCAAAGCATGGAGCAGATAAAGAGGAAGTAAAACAACTGATGACGGATGTGCTTTGTGAGGAAGGCTATCGCCAAGTAGAAGCGGCTACGATCTCCATTATTTCAAGCCTAGAGTCTATGGAAACAAGCAGGAGGGCGCTCGTGGACAGTATTCGATCCAAAACACTCTCCATGTACTCAAATCTTGTGCTTGCGAAGCGGAAAATTGCGAACAAAATGATAATTTCAGGTAAATACGTAGTTGAAGGGGGCTGAAGGCAATGAAGCAGATAGGGTTTATCGGACTGGGGAATATGGGGCTTCCGATGGCTAAGAACCTAGTGGAATCCAATTTCTCGGTATATGGGATCGACTTAAATAAAGAGGCAGAAGCTTCCTTTAAACGAGCAGGCGGGTTCGTTGATGTTGATCTTCCAAGCATGACGGCCATGTGCGAGGTTATTTTCACCAGCCTTCCCTCCCCTCAAGTAGTAGAGGATCTATATCTAGGAAAAGAGGGGCTTATCGAGCATAGCCATTCTCGCCTTGTTTTCATTGACACAAGTACGGTTTCACCTGATGTAAATGTGAGGATATTGCAAGCGGCCAACGCCAAAGGAGTGCATTTTCTGGCTGCTCCTGTCAGCGGAGGGGTCATTGGCGCGATTAATCGGACGCTTACTTTTATGGTGGGCGGGTCAAAGGAAATCTATGAACGAGTTCTGCCCATTATGAAAGTGCTAGGAACCAATATTTTTCATGTAAGCGACCAGATAGATAGCGGAACCAATACGAAGATCATTAATAATCTACTGATTGGTTTTTATACAGCAGGAGTCAGTGAGGCTCTTACCTTAGCCCAAAAGAACAAGATGAATCTAGACACTCTATTTCAGATAGTAAATGTCAGTTATGGACAAAGCAGAATCTACGAAAGAAATTACAGAAGCTTTATCGCCCCTGATGACTATAACCCTGGCTTTGCATTGAAGCTACTCCTAAAGGATTTAGGCTTAGCCCTCGATTTAGCCGAAAATAGCGAGTTAGATTTGCCTATTAGTAAGGCCTTGTTCAAGCTTTATGAAGAAGCTGAAAAAGAGGGATGGGGAGAACAGGATATGTCTGTTCTTTATAAAAAAATGAATGAACAAGCCAAAAGCATTCTCTAAAAAGGAGTGAATGATATGGTAACGCTACAGGTAAAAACCATTCAGAATCATATTAATGGAGAATGGGTGGATTCCACAGGCTCAGAATATGAAAAAGTCCCCAATCCAGCCACAGGAAAAACAATCGCGATCGTTCCCTTATCCACGAGACTGGATGTAGATCGCGCCGTACAAGCAGCAGCTCAGGCTTACACGAGATGGGCGGAGGTGCCGGTTCCCAATCGGGCAAGATTCCTGTATACATTTCTCCAATTATTGCAACAGCATAAGCAGGAGCTTGCTGAAATTATCACATTAGAGAATGGAAAAACATTGAAGGATGCCAGCGGAGAAGTACAGCGCGGAATTGAAGTAGTGGAGCTTGCTACATCAGCCCCAAGCTTACTGATGGGTGAGACCCTGCCTACTATTGCTGAAGGAATTGACGGGTCTATTTGGCGTTATCCGCTTGGGGTAGTGGCAGGTATTACGCCTTTTAACTTTCCGATGATGGTCCCGCTTTGGATGTTTCCACTTGCGATCGCATGCGGTAATACCTTTGTGTTAAAAGTCTCTGAGCGCACTCCTATTTTAGCAGGAAGATTAGTGGAACTATTTTATGAGGCAGGGTTTCCAAAGGGAGTCTTGAACTTGGTGCATGGCGGTAAGGAGGTAGTAAATGGCATAGTAGAGCATTCTGACATTAAAGCAATCTCCTTCGTAGGCTCGGAGCCTGTTGCCAAATATGTATATCAGGTGGGTACTGCTAATGGAAAGCGTGTTCAGGCTTTAGCTGGTGCAAAAAACCATGCTATTGTTATGCCAGATTGCCATCTGGAAAAGACGGTTGCGGGGGTAGTGGGGGCGGCCTTTGGAAGTAGTGGAGAGCGTTGTATGGCATGCTCAGTAGTTGCTGTGGTAGACGAAATTGCGGATCAGTTCATTGAGGCATTGGTTGAGGAAACACGTACATTAAAAACGGGTGACGGGCGTTATGAGCAGAATTTTGTGGGCCCCTTAATTCGTGAAGCTCATAAGGAGCGTGTATTGGGGTATATCGAGTCTGGGATAAAGGAGGGAGCTACTCTATTAGTTGATGGCCGGAATGTGGAGGAAGAGGGAGGATATTACGTAGGGGCTACTATATTTGATCAGGTACAGCCAGTTATGAAAATTTGGCAGGATGAAATTTTTGCCCCCGTTTTAAGTATTGTCCGAGTAAAAAATCTTGAAGAAGGTATAAAGCTGACGAATCAATCAAAGTTTGCTAATGGCGCTGTCATTTATACATCAAGTGGAAAGCATGTTCAAATGTTCCGAGATCAAATTGATGCGGGGATGATTGGTGTAAATGTAAACGTTCCAGCTCCTATGGCTTTCTTCTCCTTTGCAGGCAACAAAGCTTCCTTCTATGGAGATTTAGGAACGAATGGCAAGGATGGTGTTCAATTTTTCACGCGCAAAAAAGTAGTAACGCAGCGCTGGTTTTAATCACCAAAAAAGCCGATTCCTTTGCGATCGGCTTTTTTTAGCTTATTCATGAAAAAACTTCTGCACCATCTCTTCATGAACATCAGATAATTGTCTATATTGATAGTTCGGGCTATTGTCCTTATCGATTACAACAGAACGAACCCCTTCATAAAAATCGTTGTGTTTCATAAAGTTTTTGGCAAGAATAAGATCGTTTGTAAAGCATTCCTCCAGCGTTGCGCGCTCTCCTCTGATCTGTTGCTGCAAGGTTACTTTTAGGGAAAGAGGAGATTTCGACAACAGAGTTTCCCGTGTTTTGATTGTGAATTCATTGAGAGTCTGTTCAAGAGAGCTGATGATTTCCTCGACCGTAGAAAATGCAAAGTGACGGTCAATTTCTTCCTGCCATAAGGCAAGCTCACTCTGTAAGACGGAGGGCTGTGAATAGGCTTGAATCTGTTTTTCTAAAGTCCGAGCTACGTCCTGCTGCTGCCAATTTGTTTCTTCTACCTGATGTAAAAAGTCATGGAAGATTTCGCTTGGAATGCAGGCATCAGCACCATTTATATAAAGCACATCTTCAGGGCGAATAACCGTTGCGGTCAAGGCCAAATAACGCCCTATTTTTCCCGGGGCCCGATTTAAAAAATAAGCGGCCCCCACATCAGGGAAAAAACCGATATTCATTTCAGGCATCGCCCATCTTGTCTGATTAGTCACAATTCTGTGGCTGCAACCATAGGTAAGACCTACACCGCCCCCCATCACGATACCATCCAGGCAAGCAAGAATGGGCTTGGAATAACGGTACATATATTGGTCGAGCTGATATTCTACTTCAAAAAAACGCTGTGCTTTTTGCAAGGACAGAACGTCGTTTTTTGCTTCATACAGTGCCTTAATATCTCCCCCTGCACAAAATCCCTTTGACCCAGCTCCCTTTAGAATAATCAGGCTAATTGTCTGATCTGTCTCCCATTCCTTTAGCTTTTCTAACATGGGCAACAGCATCTCCAAAGAGAGGGAGTTAAGAGCCTTTGGCCGGTTTAATAAAATGGTGCCTATTCCATTCTGCGCAGTAAATAGAACATCCTCAGTCATGCACATCCTCCTTATGATTGGGTAAAAATAGGCTTGCGCTTCTCGACAAAGCATGAATGCCTTCCCTAGCATCGTTCGTTTTAAATAATTCGGCAAAGCGATTGCGTTCTCTTTTTAGCCCGTGTTGTACATCCTCCTGATATCCTTATGGAAAACGGAGCGCAGTTCTGCAATAGATGCAGAGGATAATGCATTAGCTGGCGGGTTAATTACTTCTACAATGGCAACAAAATTTCTTTTTGAGATAGAAGTGAATGGATTCTCCATAAAGCGTACCTCCTTTGGATGATATAAAGGTTCATCATGCAAAAATTACACCAACCAAGAGATACGCTTCCTGAAAGGGTAAAGCAGGAGAGAACTTGTCAAAGTGTCTATACAAAACAGACAGTTTGACATGACGTTTTTCATGAAAGGAGAAATGATGCTCGCTTTCCTCTTGGATAATTATACCATTTACTATTGTTAGGTATGAACACTGAAACGGGAGAATAAGTGCCAAATAAGCTGTCTCCTGCTGGTTACCCCTGTTTTCGCGAAGATAGATTTAAGATGGTCCTGCACCGTATAGGCGGAAATATGAAGCGAATGGGCGATCTCTTTGGTAGAGAACCCTTTCACAATCTGATCGAGTATTTGCTTTTCACACTCTGATAACCCATAGGCTTCGGATATGAGAGGCAGGATGTCAGAGGGTGTAGCTGATGCGGTCTATTGCTCATCGTTCCCGTCAGGCGTTTATCATATTGAGCAGTTATTTGAGCTGGAAAACCTACAAGGCTGGCTGCAAAGTGAAATCGCTATTGAATGTTGTATAAATGGCAATCAAATATAAGGAGGGCTACCCGCTACATTTTCTCATTAGACTCTCCAGAGGACCTCGACTATATTTGTTTCTCCAAAAGGCTGAGAGTACAGCCGCTATGACGAAGAAAGCTAGGGAGTAGGAGACGGCAAATGCAAGCGTTTGATTTTCCAGCCTACCGATATATTGCAGAATGCTAAAGCCAATAAATACATGACCCACATAATGAGTTAACGCTAGTTGTCCGGTGCTAACCATGGTTTGAGTAAACCAGTTGGTGGAACATCGTTCAGCGAAATACACACTTAGTAGGATGACAAGAATAGATGTACTTGAACCGGATACAAAATAAAAAATAGTTGGAGGAAACGCAGTAGTCGAAAAGAAGTATTCAGCCGTATCTGTTCCGATCACATGACCGATGTGCTGAATGAGTATTGACGAGAGTATCTCCACTGCTATAGCAACTATGGCTGAGCAGATGAGGAGTTTTCTGCGACAGACTTTATTGGCTAAATCTTGCCTTCCTAGCCACATTCCTAATAGGAAGAAGCCTACCCAGGGAAAGACAGGATGATAACCATTAAACAGCAGGTTTCTAAAAAAACCTTCCAGTGTCCAGAAGTCCACATAATGGATGATCGGCTGCAATGGGTCCCAGCCTATTCCATAATGAAAAACGAGCTGGAGAAGCTGGGAGGTAACGAGAATACCTACTACAGATAGAAGTAAGCTTCTGCTGGAAGCGGCAATAAGAAAAGAACCAGCAAACATATAGACACCATAATAATGCAAAATATCACCTGTCCAGCTACAGAGGTATAAAAGGATTCCTGAAAGAAACAAAAACAGAGCGCGTTTCCAAATGATACTTCGGTTCTGTCTAATGAAAGCGGGGTTGTTGGAGTTTCTCGCTTTCTTTGTCATGAGCGAAATACCGATACCAGCTACAATCACAAAGATAGTGGATGCCCTTCCTTGAAGAAGGCTGGCTAACGCTACTAACCAATCGGGGCCATTTGTTCCCGCATTCATTACGGTAGAATAGTTCACAATGATCATACCTAGAATGGCCCAAGCTCTTGCAAAATCAAAGCCTAATATTCTTGTAGATGGTAAAGTCATTACTTACTCCTCTTTTCTCATCTCATTTTTACTGATGAACGTGGAAATCCTGGGTATCTACTAGTGTAGAAGGCATCAAAAAGTAAGAATATTATTTATTTACTTACCGTTAAGTAAACAATATACTACAAGTAGAAATACTTTCAAGATTTTTTTATTCGAGAGCCAAATACATTTTTGTAAATGGGTGGATCAAATATTTTCAGATGGGGCTGGTGTGAGTGGCTCTGATGATCTCCCGCGTATAGGAAAAAGCCTCCCTTTAACAAGTCCCCATCCCCTTATTTGCTGTAAAGCCAACGATATAAAATAGGTGAGTCGCAAATGCCTGATCCTTCAGGCGGTTCTAGCTTTCAAAACGAGTACCCAATCAGTCCTTCCTTTCCAAAACACGTAACACAGCTTGTCTCCAAATGTCTGCGTAATCTAAATCAAAGCCCATAAGCATGTAATTCCCGATATTATCAAACACCATAGTAAGAATATGGGCTTTTGTGGTCAGGTTTTTATTTGAAAGAATCCCAAGTTCTGCGCCTCTCGTCAATAAATCTAAGAATCCAGCAAGAAATCCCTCTAAGACATGATGTAATCTTTGCTGATATTTCTCGTTTCGAGTGGAGAGTAAAAGAAATTCATTGAAAATTAGCGATATATATTTATCTTCTTTTTGAGCCTCTATCATCTGGTAGCCATCGGATAATAATTGAGCTTGGAAATTTTCTTTTGTGTATGCCTCAATTGAAACGGATTTTTTAAAATCAATCGCTTTACAAATTTCTTCAAAGAGAAAGTCGATAAGGGTTTCTTTGGATTCAAAGTAGTAATAGATGGCAGGTTTAGAAATTCCGACTTCTTTTGCAATCATCGCTAAGCTGGTTTTTTCAAACCCATTTTCGGCAAAAAGCTTATAGGCAGTTTCAACAATTGTTGTATAGGTGTCGATTTTGTTCATGATAATTGCTCCTTTATAAACCAATTGTATTTCTAGTAAGAAACGGGGCAGTCCTCGGCTGATTTTATATGCAAATGGTATCACAATCAGATATGAATTTGTCTTCCTACATAATCGTACACGTCACTTTCATTTGATGTACACATGAAAAGACTATACTAGCTGTAAAGGGTAAGCATTAGGATAAAATTATGACACTGCCAGTAACCAAGTCAATACGCGGGCAAAAGGAAAAGGACCTGTTTATCAATGATCAGGGCATTATGATCGGTGATGGGGAAGCTTGGATTAGTAAAATCAATAACAAGCTTGGAATATATGCGATTAATCGGTAAGCATTACCCTTCTTCTTCGGGCTATACTAGAATGATAGTAATTCAAAGGCAACTGAGGTTGGGATATGAGCTGGGAGCAGATGACTATGGAACCAAGCCTTTTAGTCCCAAGGTGCTGGTTACGCGAGCTAAGGCATTGATGAAGAGGGTGGAAGGCAGGATCATGCAAAGGTAACGCTCAACTGTGATCCGAATCTATACGTTTATGTAGATGCCAGAAGAATAGAACAAGTCATTGTGAACCTGCTAAGCAATGCTATTGTGGTGATGGCCAATTTTCTGGATTCTTTTATAACCCCCAAAATGAAGGGGGAAAAAGGAGAGGTCACTTTCTACTTTAAGAATGAAAAGGGAAATCAGCTTGAATGGAAAAAGGAACTAACCTTACAATAGCCAGAAATTCGAAAAACAATTTAGGCTACAAATAACATCTCATACGAAGGAACATCAACTTGGGGGAAGACAAAAATGAAATCCTATAAAACAATCGTCACTGCTTTGACTATCTCTGGGATGCTAGTGGCATCAATGCCTGCTTGGACTGTTGAAGCAGGATTATCGGTGATGGCACAAGAGCAAAGATATAAGAAGACGATCGCTAATTTGGATGCGAAGACAGTTGGATTGGCTAAGAATGCAATGAAAAAACTAGCTGGAAAAGATATTGAATTATACGGTGTAGAGGATGGAGTTGATGGACTGATCTTTATCTATCCCAAGTCTGGCAAAGCAAAAGGTCAGGTTGTTTTTAATCAAAAAACAGGCAAAATCTATAGTGCCATCCTCTATCTAACTGTTAAAGAACTAGATGCAATGAGCCCTTCCTATAAGAATAAGGCTCTTGCTGAATTGAAAAAAGCGGAGCCTAAACGCGCGATTGCGTTTCATAAGGTTAGCCGAGTCATGGGCAATCTGCCTTCTAATGGAGTAATGACGTCGATCGAGGGAAATGATATCAACGTTACTTATGAAAATGACACATTGGCAAGCATTACGATCCAATATGACTTGAAACAGGTGAACCCTAAAATGGTGAAGGCTGCCCAACAGGCAATGAAAAATTATTCAGGTACAAGGAATGCTATGTCCCAGCAGTGGATTCGTGTATATCGGAGTATAAATGGTAAAAATGATACCCTGTCCTTTCAGAAAACAACTTCTATGATAGAGATAGATACTAACACAGGTAAAGTAGTTCATGTTTCCTCCCTGGATCTAATGCCTACGATTACGCCGGAAACCGAGAAAAAGTGTAAAAAAATATCAAATAAGCAAATAAGTATGAATGCGAGTGTAGAAGTAAAGCAGGTATTCGGAATTAATATACAAGGATACTCCATGAAACGTGATCGGGATACGGTCATCTTTCACAAGAAGGGCGCTCCAACAGTGACAGGTAAAATCAATATGAAAGGCCAATTCTGGAGCTTGTCGGTTACTGCGTAATCTCCATGGTCATGAAAAACAGTAAATATGATTCATATAACAGCCCTCTATTAGATTATCTCTATCTAGTAGAGGGTTGCTTTATATTTTTCATGGGAACGAAGCAATTGTGTCTCCTTTGTCAGGTATAGAAGCTCTACACAAATACATCATTTTTTAAAATATTGACAACTTGCAATCAGTTCTATAAAATTATAACTAAATTTGTTCTAAAAAATTAGAACTAAAAAGGATGAGGACAGCATGTACAAATTGGAAGTGGACTATTCACCTGTATATGAGTTTGTTACAAGTCTGTATTATTACGTAAATAAGGATCGGTTAAAGATATATGACTTAGGTTCTGATTGGAAGAAGGAGGTAGACCAAAAGCTACAGTCTACCTTTAAGGAAGCTTTAAAAGATAAGCGAATGGAGATTCTTCATCGGTTTAGCCTGCTGATACATAAATGTCCGGGGGAACGGACGCCAGAGAATTTTATTAAGTGGTTTGAACAGCTATCTACAGTTGAAATGTATGATTGTATGCGACCGTGGGTAGATGTCATTCCTATGGATATGATTGATTTACATCAGCATTTTGTGTATCTCTTTACTGAATGGAATGAGCAATATTTCAAGCATATTGACCCTTCTATAGTAGAAGCGCTTGAAAATGATGCAAATGAAAAAAGGGAGCTCATACAGAGGATGGACCCTGTTGATATTGTGGAATACAGTACGAATGGCATACGAATAGAATCAGAACAGATTCAAAAGCTATTGCTGGTTCCTCAATATCATTACGCACCTTTGAGTGTGGTCGATTATTATAAAGGATTTGTAACCTGCCTCTATCCAATAGAGTTGCAAGGGAACGCGCCCTATATCTCCAGAAGAACAATTACACTGTTTAATAGCTTGTCTGATGAGAACCGGATTCTTATTTTAAAAAGTCTGTATGCGAAGCCTCGAACATTTAAGGAGCTAACTGAAATAACGCAATTAGCAAAAAGTAATCTTCATTATCATCTAAGCTTGCTTCGGTGCGCCGGTCTGATTCGTGCCCACCATTCAAGTGAGAGAGTCATTAACTATAGTCTTCGTATCCAGCAGATTACGACTATGCAGGATAGATTGCTTTCCTATATAAAGGAGAATGAGTAATGCTGCAAGCGTGGAAGGAGTTCCACCCTGTTGTAAAGCTCATTTTAATTGGCTCCGTATTAATGAACGTTGGAAACGGGATGATTATTCCCTATTTTGCCATTTACTTAGGCGAACATACTAATCTTTCTATTACTCAGATCGGTTTTTTGATCGGTTCTAGTTCATTGGCAGCGATGTTTGGTGGATTTTTAGGAGGAAGTTTGTCAGATTTAATTGGAAGGAAAAAGGTCATGATGGCATCCCTTATTCTCTCAGCGATCATGTTAATTGGATTAACACTCCATGAATTTCCTTACATACTGATGCTAGTGACAATAGGTAGAGGTTTTACGCTGTCATTTTTTGAGCCTTGTTCGAAGGCATTAATAGCTGACCTTACCGAGAGTGGGAAAAGGCTTCGCGCCTTTTCAATGAAATACTTTTGTGGGAATCTGGGATTAGCTATTGGGCCCATAGTAGGTACATTCCTCGGCTTACAAGCAACTAGCACGCTTCCCTTCTATGTTTCTTGTGCTGTTTTTCTATTCTATGGGTTGCTATTGCATCTATGGTTTGCAAAATATAAGGTTACTTCTATTTCAGCACAGCAAGAGAAGGTGACCTTTCGAGCATCGATGAAAGCATTGGGTAGAGATAAAATTTTGTTTTTATTCCTTCTGGGAGGATTGTTAGCGACCACCGTTCATGGACAATTTTCCGTGACTCTTTCTCAATATTTTTACGCGGATCTAAAGAGTGCCATTACATTCTTAGGAGTCTTATGGTCCGCCCATGCGATTGTTATCATTATGTTGAGTGTCCCTATTTTGCGTCTTATGGAAAAAAGAACCTCCTTGCAATCGATTGTGATAGGAACTTCCCTATTTTGTGCGGGCATCATTGGTTTTGCTTTCTCGCTAAGCCTTCCATCATTTTTAATTTCAATGATCATCTTTACTATAGGTGAAATATTCTTGATACCTGCTGAATATGCGATCATTGATGAGATTACGCCTGATCATATTCGCGGAACTTATTTTGGAGCAGTTAGCTTTACCACACTAGGCTCCTTTATCGGACCGGGAGTGTCAGGTATGATTCTGTCACATTTTAATGGATTGACGATGTTCCTATTTTTAGCACTTTTATCTCTTATTAGCATTATCTTTTATGTTGGGGGAACCCGCTTAAAAGAACAGAGGACGTCAGTCTCCATTCATGAATAGAATAAAAATCGAACCAAGAACCGGGCAGAACTCAGGCTGAAGCTCCTGTATTTTGTCAGGTTTTTTCTTTTTGTATAGTGTAAAGATGTGCTTTGATTTGAAGATTGATAGCTAAAATAAAACATATTTTACATTTTGGGAATGCAGTTAATTTTGAAACCTTTTTTGAGATAGTCCGTATACCTCAATTGGGAAACAAAAATGTATTACATAAAACAGCATATCTGTTTTTTGGAGGAGCCTGCCACCGCAGCTTTGCTATGTCTTTTTTTAGCTACGGTCGATGGGCTCCTTTTGTATTTTTTTCCCTTCGTGTGCTCAAGATATAAACATAAAAGAGGTGGAGAACTATGCTTGTTTTTCAATTAGCAATCATCTTGCTAGCTTCAAAAATCGCTGGAGATATCAGTGCTAAATTAGGTCAGCCCTCTGTATTAGGAAAGCTCCTTATTGGTATCGTATTAGGGCCGACTGTACTTGGGGTAGTGACGAATACAGACATTCTTCAGGAATTGAGTCAAATAGGTGTTATCTTATTGATGTTTATTGCCGGACTTGAAACCGATACAGAGGAATTCAAACGTACTGGTAAGGCATCAGCATTTGTAGGTGTTGCCGGAATTATTTTTCCTTTCGCATGTGGTTATCTAGTGGGTATTTACTTACAGCTATCTACAATTGAGTCTATTTTCCTCGGTCTGTTACTTTCTGCAACAAGCGTGAGTATTTCCGTTCAGACATTGAAAGAAATGGGGAAATTAAAGTCAAGAGAAGGAACAACGATTCTAGGAGCTGCTGTCATTGATGACGTACTTGTTATTATTGCTCTGGCTTTTGTTATGAGCTTTGCTGGTGGAGACATCAATTTGGGAGAAGTAGTCTTGAAAAAGATAGCATTCTTTGCCATAGCTATCCTTTTCGCATGGAAAGTGGTTCCATGGGTGTTAAACAAATTTGCTCCGCTTCGTGTATCAGAAGCCGTGATTTCAGCAGGTCTCATCATTTGTTTCGTGTATGCTTACGTAGCCGAGTATGCAGGTGTTGCTGGTATTATCGGTGCTTATATTGCAGGTGTTGCTATTAGTTTAACGAAACATAAGCATGAAGTGTTCGAAAAGGTAGAAACGATCAGTTACTCGATTTTCGTTCCTGTATTTTTTACCTCGATTGGGGTAACGGCTCAATTTATGGGAATCACACAGAACATCTGGCTAATCCTAGGTTTGAGTGTGGTAGCGATCCTAACAAAGCTCATCGGCTCTGCGATCGGAGCCAGATTAGCAGGCTTTAAGTGGAGAAGCTCCCTTGGTGTTGGTGCAGCTATGGTATCACGTGGGGAAGTAGCACTTATCATCGCAGCAATGGGGCTTGAATCTCAAATGCTAAGCAGCGATATGTTTGCGGTTATTGTAGTTGTAGTATTGATTACGACAATTGTGACACCTATGATGATGAAGGCGTTTTTGAGTAATTCTAGTGGGAGCAAACAAAATGCGTAAGTAGCAGGTAAAAAATTGTTGTTGTGTGGACAGAGCAGGGTTTCTTATTAGCTATAGTAGAGAGAATAGGAAGCTTTCTTGACTGCGGGAGAAGATTTTTGTTCATCGTATAAAAAGGGAAAAGGGTGCTAACTATTCCAGTTGGCACCCTTTATTTATCGAGAGCAGAAGAGATGATTTCGTCCATGCACCCTTCGATTCTTTATTTATATGATAAGTTTATCCTCGTCTAGCACGGCATGAACACCCACAACATCGTTAACCAACTGGGTTATCCGTAAATCAACAAGCAGGCTGGCTAGATTTAAGGCTTCTTTTCGTTCATAGCCATACAGCTCCTGCATCCAATCAATCATGCCCTCTAATGCGATCATAGAGGCTTCGTGTAAATCCTTATGGACTCCAAATGTGATTTTACTAGTTGGTGTTTGTGCTCGTGGGAAAGACAGCGCTCGATCTTCTACTGTAAAAGTGAGGTCAACCAACTCCATTGGACATTCTATGGCAAGTCCAGATACTTCCCCGTCTCCTTGGACGGCGTGTCCATCTCCTACGGAAAAGAGCCCGCCATCTACAGGGATGGGTAAATAGAGCGTACTCCCGGGGATTAGCTCTTTACAATCTATGTTGCCGCCACAGTAGCGAGGAGGAATAGTAGAATGAATACCTGGTTCGTCTGGCGGCATGCCCATTACTCCCATAAATGGATGAAGGCGAATTTTATGCCCTTTATCGCTGGTTCCGATCATGTTCGTCGCATCTAACTCCCAGATTAAAGGATATCCTTCCTTTTCCTGCATTCCCAGACGTTTATTTACGGCGCTGGCAAATCCGCCACCCTGACTCCAGCCCCATGTACCTACACGTAATTCATTAATATGTATTGCTAAGCTTTGTCCAGCCTTGGCATCGGCAATGTACAAGGGACCAATCAGGGCATGACCGCTATCCTGAGGGTGCTTTCGCGTACAAAATTCTACTCTTCTGCCGTTTGCTTGTTCCGGGCCTACGTTCCAATCCGCATCAAGCGTCTCGAAACGAACAGTGTCACCAGATTGTATTGTCAGGATAGGGGAAGCTTCTCTGCTAAAGGAGCCATGCAGAGTCGAGCGCTTTGGCTGGATGGTATATATAGCCATACATAGTTACCTCCTTGGTAGATTATTACAATAGCTTTCTATCAGAATAATACTGAGGAGGTAAAAGGTACAGATTTAAATATTGCTATTCCGTCCATTCGATAACGGAGCCTATTGCAAGACTTTTCCTCACATCAATGATGCGCTGATTACGACTTCCGCGAAACCGCAGGGAGGTGTCTTTTTGTTCCGCTTTAAATTTACCGTCAATAATGACATCACATAGCTCCAATAGCTGCCGTTGTTCATCTAGCAGGAGTAATGCTTCAAAAGTAAATCCAGTATATGCCCAGACTGTTTTATCCAGACAAGCTTGGCGAAAGCTAGTGATAAAGGCGGCGCAGGCAGTGGCGGAGAAAAATGGGTCTCCTCCACATAAGGTCAGACCATGTAATAATGGATTATCGGAAATTTCCTGAATCACCTCTTGCTGGTACGCTTGTGTAAAAGGTTGTCCATAGCTGAAATCCCACGATTCTGGATTAAAACAACCCTGGCATGCGTGACGGCAGCCGCTTATAAACACGACCGCACGTAACCCAATGCCTTCGTTAATACTTTCCCTTCGATATTCGCAGATATGCATGGATTGACTCACTGGTGCTTCACCCGATCCAGAACCTCCGCTTGTTTTGCAGAATTAAAACGCTGTGTATAATCGCCTGTAATATAACCAGTTACACGGCGCAAACGTTGGAAATGAACGGAGTCTTCCGTATTTCCACAGTTTGGGCATTGCGTGCCGATAATCCCTTCATAACCGCAGCTTGGGCAACGATCCAATGGATGATTAATAGAGAAATAACCTACGTTGCTTCTTAATGCGTACTGAACAATCTGTTGGAAAGCTACTGTGTTTTGTCGGGCATTTCCATCTAGCTCAATATAAGTAATCGCCCCGGCGTTGCATAGCTCGTGAAAAGGTGCTTCAAGCTTAATTTTTTGGGAAGCGGATAGCGAATAGTAAACAGGAATGTGAAAGGAATTCGTATAATATTCACGGTCAGTAATTCCTGCAAGCTTTCCATAGGTTTTTTGATCAGCTTTTGTAAATTTGCCCGATAAACCTTCAGCAGGAGTAGCAAATAAGGTAATGTTGAGATTATATTTTTCGCTCATGTCATCGCAGTATTGGCGCATGAAGGAAATAACAGAGAGCGCACGCTGGTATACCTCTGTATCTTCTCCGTGGTGCTTGCCATAAAGAGCATACATGCATTCCGCTAGTCCGATAAAGCCGACAGCCAGGCTGCCATGCTTAATTAAATCAGCTACCTCATCATCAGGACGCAATTCTTTACCGCCCTCCCAGACACCCTCACGCATCATGAAATCCGAAGCTTTGGCCGGCTGTTTAGCTTGGATGCCAAAACGATGAATCAAACCGCTGATAGCTACATCCATATAGCTTTGTAGGGCGTTATAGAAGCCGGTGATGTCTGCCTGATCGCGTTGGTTTTGACAAATCCCATATTCGATTCCCAATTTTACAAGATTGATCGTATTAAACGAGAGATTTCCCTTACCGCTACTATAATTCCGTCCAAAACGATCTGATATGGATCTTGTCCGGCAGCCCATTGTAGCGATAATGGTGTTCGGATCATCCTCACGGTAGTAGATGAGATTAAACGTAGCGTCTACATTGACGAAATTCGGATAAAGGCGCTTACTGGAGCATTCGATTGCTTCTTGGAACAAATCATAGTTGGGATCGCCCTCAGATTGATTAATCCCTGTTTTACATTGAAAAATATGCTGCGGGAAAATAGGGGTTTCTCCATTTCCTAACCCATTACTTGTTGCCTGTAATAGCGCATGTGAGACCAGACGTCCTTCCGTAGAAGTACACATACCATAATTAAGCGAGGTAAAAGGAATTTGTCCCCCAGCTCGGCTACTCATCGTATTTAGATTATGGATGAGAGATTCCGCGGCCTGATAGGTCTCTGCGACAGTCTCTTCAAAGGCATAAGTAAAGCTTTTGGGAAAATCCTGCTTTAGTTTTTCGTTATCCATATAAAGTAGATCATCAGATAAAGCTAGCTCGGGACCCTCGTTAAAATAATGAAGTCCTTTTTTCAGATGCTTGACGAAGGATTTCCGGACGTAAGGGGCTAGATCCCAGTCAATCTTGTTAGCAGAAACACCGCCGAATTGGCTGTTTTGCTGCGATTGAAAGATAATCGCGACTAGAGCCATTGCCGTCATAATGCTTTGTGGGGTGCGAACTGATCCGTTTCCAGTATTAAAGCCTTCAGCTAGTAGGCGGTCAAAAGGAATGAAAATGCAGTTAGTTGTACCGATTGCATACTGATCCAAATCATGCACGTAGACATAATTATGATCGATTGCTTCACGGAGCTTGCTTGGTAAAACATATTGTTTCACATGCCATTTCGCATATTCAGAGCCCATTTTACTCATTTTCCCGCTGAACGATTCTCCGTTAACATTTGCATTTTCTCGAAGTAAATCCATATCCTGTAGGCCGATGACAGCCTCACTAATGCTGTATAACTCGCTTTGCTTCAGACGAAGGCGATCACGTTGTTGACGGTAGGCAGAAAAGGAATCAGCAACATCGTTGTGATCTTTTTCACATAGCTGTGCAATAATTAACTCGTGTATCGTCTGTGTAGATATTGGATTTATGTAGGGAAGCTCCCGCTCTGCGGTTAGCGGTTGCATGCGTGGTTGCTGTGTAAGATGTTCCTCAATACAATGGGCAATCTCCTCACTAAGGGCCACGTTTACTGTACCTGACGTGGGCAAGCATGCCTGAGTAATTGTTGTGATTATCTTTTCTGGTTGAAAGATTTCTTGACGACCATCGCGTTTCATTATTAGCATGAAAAAAGCCTCCTGTAATGTGAAAAACCTGATGTGAAAGGTAAAAATAAGCTTGGTAATGGTAGAAGGTAGTGCAAATGAATTCAAAATGTAAGAAGCATCCCCTCATCAATTAAGAGAAAATGCTTCTGTAATGTGGTTAAATACACTATATATAGTCTACGAATTACAAAATACATCAATATGTCGTATGTGTCAAATGACGGTCCTGTGACTAGACATCAGAATGCATGTGCTATAAATAATCAGACATGATTTTTTCGGTGTCATAGGGTGTTATCCCGCTATTTACAGAAAAGACGGATTGGGCACGATCAGGATTATCAACAAGCGTTCCTCTGGCTAAGGCGTGCAATACAAACAGGTCGTATAAATTTGGTTTAATCAGATTTGTCATGGCTTTTCCCATGAGCTGCATGCTGTTTCGATTATGTTCAACGTTATTGGCATAGGTAGGTTCAAAAGTAAGAGCTAAATCGGTCCAGATGACCTGACGAGCCTCTATATCAATCATAACGGGAATACAAATCGTTGTATCAGCAGTGATGTCGATTTTATTTTGTACGGTAGCCGGTTCGAAGATTTCACCAGAATTAGGGTGCTGTCGCATCATCCAGCCAGCAAAGCATTCAGGGAGATCACAATAAGGATGACTGGTAAAGGAATGCAAAGACATGGAAAGATAACGAGCCCCTGCTTTTGCCGCAGCAGTTAAATCGATATCAATGAACTCGCAGGCACCTTGTGGAGCAGTAGTAATATCACCACTATGGTAGGCCTTAAAGGAAGATGAGACTAAATTCGTATAGGAAATGTGTTCTAAATCATTCCAGTTGTGGTCATACATCACAGCAGATAAATCAACATCCACTCGATCTGTCGGAACTTGATTCACAATACCTTCTCGCCACCAAGTAAAAAATCGGATGGTATTTCCAGCCGGTAAATCAAGCTTAGAACCTCGCGTAATCGTACGGAGCGCCTTCTGAGCTGAGCGTTGGGAGAAGGGGACATTGTAATTGCGCAATTGTTCATCGACATATACATAGCCCAGCGGCGGCAATTGGGAAAAACGCTGCATGAGTTCCTTTTGACAGATGGATATGATTGAATCACCGATTTCCTTAGGAAGAGGAGCCAGTGTGTCAGCACTCACTTGAACTTTGGCTACATTTCCTTTCGGGAAAAATGTACGGACGGCTTGCGGAATGTGACGGTTCGCAAAATGTGTCATCACCTGTAGCAATACAGGTGAAGAAACCTGATCAACTATCTTTTCAAAAGCATGGGTGATTGGCTGCCAATCCACACTGAGACGTATGATGTGATCAAGACGACGTGCCAGCTCGCCCGGTCTAGTGGAAAGTAGCTCGATTGCTTCTGATAGCCGTCGATGTAATAGAGCTTCCTCTACTTTACTGTTAAATGTTTCGATTTTTTGATTGTTACGAATCAGATAAAAAGCATCGGCGCACCGTGGGAAACGTAGCTTGTATTCCGTAGGGTGTAAAATTTCCCCTAATCGAATCCAACGGTTTTTATAGCGCAGCATATCTTCTTCGGGGGCATGACAATTCTCTAATAGCCCCAAGATAAAACGTCTTTGGGCACGTGTAAATTTACGAAAGGGCGTAGCGCTGGATAGACTGATATCACCGCCAGATAAGGCTGTAGCTACCCGTAAAACATCTGTTGCTGTCTTGATATGTTTGGAAAAAAAGGCAGGTGATAGTTTACTGGATGAGAATAGTAAGCCTGTGAGCAGCGCAAAATTTTCTTTTAATGGAATATCTAACTGCACAAGTTTATCTAAAACCTGATATTCTTGTATAAAGAAGCTGAGGTCATCCTTGTCGGTTTCGGAAAGGGAGGTTTTGGACTGGACGAGATTCCAGAAGATTTGCTCTAATTCCTCTTCATTTCCAAGTTCAATGACAGTTACCTCATGTTGATCAAGCAGTGGAAGTCGTTTCTTTACTTCATCAATCGGAAGAGAAAGGGTGAGATAGTGAATAATGGCGTTCACATATAAGCTTGCTTGGCTTGCTTCCATTAGTTGCTGGGGGAAATTTTGATACATCGGACGATATTGTACATGAGCTCCGACCAGTTGCTTTACGTCCTTTTCTAGCTGCTGAAAGAATGTAGTAAATTCTTCGACAGATAGGGTTTGCAACCGTTCCATCAATCGGTGGGAAAAGGTGAAGCCAAGATGCTCCAGGTTCTTTAAGGCAGTAGCTAGGTAAGGAAGAGGTAAATGACTGATTCCTGTCTGTACAAGTAGCTTACCTTTGCGTCTTAGATAGATAGAATTTTTCATTGGCATAGTAAAAAAAATCAGGAGAGCAGTGCCCCTAATATCCATTTGTCGTAGAAGGAAGGAGCACTATAGCCTGATTTTTATATCCTTTTTATTATTTGTAAAGGTTAATTTTTGAATGGGAAAGATTATTCAATCATTATAGTATAGATACAAAAGTCTGTAAATAAGATGAAAAATAGTCGAAAAGAGAAAGAGTAAGGAGGAGAGAAGCCATGACAAAAGAGCATACCAATATCTGCCCCCACGATTGCTGGGACACCTGTAGTATGACAGTGACTGTCGATGAATCAGGAAAAGCAGTGAAAATTCGCGGTAACAAAGAACACCCGGTAACCAAAGGCTTTCTGTGCATCAAGGTAAATAATTATTTAGAGCGGGTGTATCATCCAGATCGGATTTTATATCCCATGAAAAGAACAGGTAAAAAAGGGGAAGGGGTATTTGAACGAATTTCGTGGGAGGAAGCCATCCAGCTCATTACGGATAAATGGAAGGAAACCATTCGTCAATATGGAGCCGAGGCTGTCTTACCTTATAGCTATGCTGGTACTATGGGGTTGATTAACTACGGCAGTATGGATCGACGTTTTTTTGGTAAAATGGGTGCTTCTCGTCTGGCTCGTACTTTATGCGCTTCTGCTGCCTCAGCGGCTCTACACTCTGTATATGGAACCCGACTTGGTGTCGATCCAGAGGATATGGTACATTCTCGTTTGATTATCGCATGGGGCACCAATACGCTTCATACAAACGTCCATCAGTTCCCGATTATGGAGGAAGCACGGAGGAATGGCGCTGTTTTGGTGGTCATTGATCCTTATAGGCATGAGACGGCAGAAAAGGCAGATATCCATTTGCAAATTAAACCAGGAACCGATAGCGCACTCGCACTGGGGATGATGCATGTACTAATTCAAAACGATCAGCTCGATCACGCATACATTGCCAGCCATCTACAAGGCTTTGATGAGTTAAAGGAGCGCGTAAAACCATATACACCAGCTCATGTAGCTAGCATTACGGGGCTTTCCGAGCAGGAGATCATTGAATTTACTCAATTATATGCAAGCACCAAGGCTTCCCTTATCCGTTGCGGATTTGGTCCACAGCGTCATACGACTGGGGGAGAAATCATTCGTACATTGGCGGTACTTCCAGCATTAACAGGAGCCTGGCAGGAGCTAGGCGGAGGCTTTTTACTAGCCAATATGGATGTCGGAATCAATTACGAGAATCTATATCGAGCAGATGTGTATGAAGGAAATCCGCGGGAAATAAACTGTGCGCAATTAGGCTCTGCTCTCTTACAGCAAGACAATCCCGTAAAGGCTCTTTATGTCTATAACAGTAATCCAGCTTTAGTGACTCCTGATGCTAATAAGGTTACGGAGGGGCTACTCCGGGATGATTTATTTACGGTAGTCCATGAGCAGCATATGACAAAAACCTGCCGATATGCAGATATTATCTTGCCTGCGACTACAACTCTGGAGCATTTGGATATTCATACATCCTACTGGCATTTATATGTACAGTTAAACGAGCCTGCTATTGCCCCCTTAGGAGAAGCCAAATCTAATACGGAGACCTTCCGTTTGCTAGCCAAGGCGATGGGGTATACAGAAGAGTGCTTTGCAGATAGCGATGAGGATTTAATTAGGCAGGCATTGGATTCTACCCACTCGTTTCTTAACGGAATCACGTATGAGACGCTTAAAGAAAAGAAATATCAGAAAGTATCATTTGAAGGAGATCATTTCTTTCCGTTTCAGCACGGCTTTTTAACGCCGAGTAAAAAGATCGAGGCACTAGCGCCACAGATGAAAGAGCTAGGCTTGGAGCCGTTGGTTAACTACACACCGCTTGAGCAAAAGGCAGAGGGCGCTGAGCAATATCCTTTGCACTTTTTGACGGTGAAAGCAAAGCATTTCTTAAATTCCAGCTTTGGAAATGTAGAGACACTGAAAAAACGGGAAAAGGAGCCAGTCCTCTATATGAATCCTCAGGATGCGCTTTCCCGAGGGATTGCAGAAGGCGATCAGGTGAAAGTATACAACGATCGTGGGGAAATTGTTCTCCCAGCTAAAATTAGCGAAAAAGTAGGAGCTGGTGTGCTGGTTACCCCGATTAATTTATGGCAAAAGAATGTGAATGTAACAACCTCAGAAGCACTAACCGATCTAGGCGGTGGAGCAACCTATTACACCAATTTTGTAGAGGCAGTGAAAGTGGGGTAGGGGGCGTAGGGATGGATTAAACGGTAACTTCGTACGCATACAACAATTGAGCTAACCAAAGGCTTCTGCATCATCTAAAGGAGTTGCCAGAGCAGGTCTGGAAACAAGAGGTGCAGAGTATATTTCCCACTCACACAGCATAACCAATCAATCATTTTTCTATCATGAAACAAGGCTGAAGGACGTGATAAGGCTCCTTCAGCCTGTTTGTTATGCGCCGAATGTTTGATCAACCGTTTGAGGTAATGATCCCCAAAATTTGGAGATGTCTGGCTTAGCGTCACCGATGATACTCTCTCCTGCTTTTCCATGCTCATAAATGACGTCTTTGTTTTGATTGATAATCTGTAGGTACTCTGCAATGATGCTTGTTGTCTTCGTATCACTGTGAGTTTTTATGAATTGTTCGTACGCTTTCTTTACCTCTGGCAACAGCTTCATGGTTTTTTCATCAATGGCATAGTAGCGATAGTTACTGAGATATTCTTGCAAATAGGTTTGATATAGATTCCTAACATCTGTTTTTTTGATTCCGTTCTTATAGGAGGTTAGATACTTTTCTACTTTTACGATGCGTTCTCCCAGCTCTTGACGTGAGATAATTAAACTACCATCTCTGGAAATAGGTTTATTATATTCGTCCCATTGTAGCTCCAGGTATGACTTCATGTCGTCAGTGAGGTAGCGGGAGTATTGCTGTAAGGCATCATAATCTACCATCCAAAACAAATCCCCTTCGTTATCTGTTAAGGCTAGCTTGCCAGCCAATTTATCCTGCACGTATTTTTTTAAAGGCTCTTCTTGAATCTTCGTGACATCAACAGGGAAGCCAATTTCATATAGCTTTTGGGCATTGTTATTCTCAGCTAATAACTTAGAAAAGCTTTCATTCAATCCAATCAAGTGAGTGGCATAATAATCATCTAAAATAACGAATAGCCGATCGGCAGTTTCACTTTTTACGCTTTTGATCGTCTTATCCAAGTAGGTGATTAATTCAACAGGCTCTTTTGCTTGTGACGCAATATCCTGCATTTGTTTGATAACGTCTTGTTCGACAGTTGGTTGATTCTTCTGGGGTGTATTTGTCTGAGGTGTGGTTTCTCCTTGTACCGGCTGGGAGCTTGTTGAACCACTGTTTCCACAGCCTGTTAATAATCCTATGGCTAACACTGAGCTAAGCACCAGATATCCTGAATTTTTCATAAGAACCACTCCATATCTAAAAGTTATTATTTGGTTAATTAGTAATTTATGTAAAAGATATGTATATGATACAAGACGATATAGTATGTTAATTGGTTTCAAATATATAACTAGCTTTGCTATACTACAAATAACTCAGATTTGTTGAGAATAGTTATCAATGAACCGATATGACAAAACATAGAAAGTGGCGACATATATGTCAGATCAACAACAGCAACATTCGTTTTCTGCTGAATCGACTGTAGAAATAGATCAATACCAATTTAAGCTAAAAGAGATAGAACTGCTTAAGGGGAGCCAGTATAAACCAGTTCCATTGATTCATCAGATGACCTCCTCGTATGTTTTGCTTATCGCTCTTCAAGGTCAGGGTCATGTCCTAATTGATGAACAAGCTCACCCACTACAAAAGGATGGCGTCTATGTATGTGCACCAGGCCAAACCCTTGGACTTGAATTAACTCCAGAGGTAGAAACCTATTGCTATGTGATTTACTTTCATGTCTATCAGGAATCAGGAAAGCGGAGGGGACAGTTGAAGCCTGTGCGTGATAAAGGACCTTTCGGGAAAGGAGGACAAGTATCGCATACGATCTCCCAACCGACGATGCTGTGCCAAACGATCGAAAAGCAATGGAAAAGCAAGAAGCCCATGGACCGTTTTTTGGGGCAAATCACTTTTCTACAGTTTATTCATACACTTATGAACAATAAGGACATCCGCTTTGAGGATTCTAAAACTGCTATTGCTAAAGCCAAAACCTACATCGATACTCATTTTAATAAAAACCTTTGTGTAGATGATTTAGCCAAAATAGCGGGAGTAAGTTCAAAGTATTTTGGCGAGCTGTTTAAAAAGACGTATGGAATCGGGGCAATTGAATATGTAACAAAAGTGAGGATGAATCAAGCAAAGCAATTTATGAGTAGACCGCAGGTTCGCTTAAAGGACGTTGCTCATCAAATTGGCTATAACGATGAATTTTACTTTAGCAGGAAGTTTAAGCAGGAGGTTGGTGTATCTCCCACCACATACATGAAGCAACGTCAGAAAAAGGTAGCTATCTATAGTCACCGGCTTCTTGGCTATGTACTAGCCTTGCAGGTGATCCCTTATGCCGCTCCCCTGCATCCAAAATGGTCGTCCATCTACTATGAAAAATACCGCACGGAAATACCTATTCACTTAAGTGCGTACCGTGTCGATTACAAATGGGAAAGTAATATTGAGGTCTTAGAGCAAATCCATCCCGATCTTATTATCAGCATCGATCAACTAGAAAGAAAAGAGAAGGCAAAGCTGGAACAGGCAGGATCAGTGAGCTATGTTTCATGGAGTGATACAGATTGGAGAGCACAATTTCTGCAAACAGCCGAGCTTTTACAAGTACCTCAGGATGCAGATAAATGGCTTACATCTTATGATCACAAGGTGAAGATGATCAGAGAGGAAATCAGCGGAGTAGTAAAAAACGATACCTTTCTGATTGTCCGTCTACTAAAACAAAATATATATGTATACAGCAATCCTAGTATGACTCAGGTATTTTATGGTGATTTGCAAATGATTCCCGCCTATCCGCTGCATGATGTGGGAATTGATGAAAAGATAACGCTACAAAAGCTGGCAGAGTATGATCCTGATCATATATTGGTACTTGCCTGCCCTGAGTCAGAGACGCTACATTACTGGAAGCACCTCCAAATGAGACCAGAATGGCAACAGATTAGAGCGGTGCGCCTAAACAATGTTCATGAAATTTTTTCAAATCCTTGGCGTGATTACTCTCCGCTGGCCCATGAGCGTTTAATCGAGGATGTTTATCGTCTCTTTTCTGGAAATCGTCCATATTGATTCCGGAAATCGTTCATGGTCGAGCAGAGTCTACTCCTCTATAATCGTAAATGAGAATTATTATCAAACATTTCAGATTGTCTTATCGAGAGGGGACATTATAAACATGAATAAACGTAAGTTTCTAGGAGTAGGTCTAGTAGCCATACTGGCTCTTATGGTAACGGCTTGCGGCGGGAAAACAGAGACAACAGCACCTGCCAATCCGACAGCTACCAGCAGTGATAGCCAAAAAGCATCAGAATCAGCAACAGGTGAAACAAGAACGATTAAGTATCTTGATCAAGAATATAAAGTTCCAGCTAAGACAGATCGCATTGTCATTACAGGTAGTATGGAGTCTATGGAAGACGCTGTAGTTTTAGGTGTAGAGCCAGTAGGTGCGATTAGTGTAGGTGGTAAATTCCCGGATATTTATAAAAGTATTACAGGCTCATCGGAATCCATTGGTGAAAAAATGCAACCAAATCTGGAGACCATGCTTAAATTAAAACCAGACGTGATCCTCGGTTCGTCTAAATTTAAGCCAGAAGTATATAGTAAATTCGAGAAAATCGCACCAACCTTCCCTGTTTCTCATATCTCAAGCAACTGGGAAGCTAATTTACACTTACTAGCTGAATTAACAGGAAAGCAAGCAGAAGCTGAGAATGTACTGAAAAAATATAAAGAAGATCTAGAAAAGGCAAAAGCTTCTTTGGGCGATAAGCTGAAGGATAAAAAAGTAGTAGCGATACGCCTGCGTCAAGGTACCATCAATATCTATCCAGAAAAAGTCTTCTTTAACCCATCCTTATATGCGGAATTAGGTTTTACAGCACCAGAGGAAGTTAAGGCGGCTAAAGCGCAAGAGGCTATGTCATTGGAAAAATTTAGTGCCATGAATCCAGACTATATCTTTGTTCAATTTTCACCTGATGAAAACAAAGACCAACCTAAATCTTTAGAGGATCTAGAGAAAAATCCAATCTGGCAAAGCATTAACGCCGTGAAAAATGGCCATGTTTACGTGAATGTAGTAGATCCACTAGGACAAGGTGGTACAGCATGGAGCAAAATTAACTTCTTGAAAGCTGCGGTGGAAAAGCTGTCCAAGTAGATAAAAGGGCGAGAAGAGCGCAATGAGAGTGAAGAAATCAGTACCAGTTGCCATTTTGTTGACATCACCAATTTTTATTGTGATCTTGATGGCACTGTCCATTGTCTTTGGAGCTAAAAACATAGAGCTTAGTACAATTCAGGATGCTATCTTTCATTTTGATGCTGGTAATGCTGATCATCAGATTATCATGCATTCCAGAATACCAAGAGCTGTAGGAGCACTATTAATTGGTGCCTTCTTAGCAATGTCGGGAGCTTTAATGCAGGGGATGACCAGAAACTTTCTGGCATCTCCTTCCATTATGGGGGTATCAGACGGATCAGCATTTGTTATTACGGTGTGTATGATCTTTATGCCAGCTACGTCCTCCCTACAAATGATCATGTATTCTTTACTTGGTTCTGCGTTAGGCGTAGGAATTGTATTGGGGTTTGCATCCCTGTTGCCTAATGGTATGACCCCAGTCCGATTGGCTATAATCGGGACAGTTATCGGAACAGTCCTAAGTAGTATATCGCAAGCCTTATCCACTTATTTTCAAATATCGCAGAATCTCAGCTTTTGGTATAACGCTCGATTACACCAAATTGATCCGGGCTTGATTAAATTAGCTCTTCCCTTTGCAATCGTAGGTATTTTACTGGCGTTATTTTTGTCTAAATCCATTACGATTCTGTCATTGGGTGAGGAGATAGCGGTCAATTTGGGCCAGCGTACAGCTCTGATTAAAGGGCTGACGATGCTGACTGTTGTCATTTTGACCGGGATATCTGTTGCTTTGGTAGGCAAGATAGGATTTGTTGGATTAATTGTTCCACATATTGCTCGCTTTCTGGTGGGGATAGATTATCGGTGGATCGTACCGTGTTCAGCGGTGGTTGGTGGAATTTTTTTACTATTTTCCGATATCCTAAGTCGGTTTATGAATTACCCTTTTGAAACGCCAATCGGAGTAGTTACTTCGTTGTTTGGTATTCCATTCTTCCTCTATTTGATTGTTAAAAAAGGGGGAGAAAAACATGGTAACTAACAAAAAGCAATCGCGTGTATTTGCTAAGACATCGACTGCTCGATTTTGGACAGTTACAATAGCAAGTATTTGTCTTGCATTGCTAGCTATTTATATTAGTGTTACAAACGGCGAGTTTGATATGACGCTACAAGACGTTATCAACACATTGCTACGTCATGATCCTAAACCTGAGCATGATCTGGTTATCTTTGAATTTCGCCTACCGCGTATTGTGATTGCGGCCCTTGTTGGTATGGGGCTAGGGCTTGCCGGTACCGTTGTTCAAGCGATTACCCGAAATGGACTTGCTGATCCTGGAATATTGGGCATCAATTCGGGGGCAGGTGCAGCAATTGTACTGTTTATCTTTATGTTTGAGGGGAAAATGGGTAGCGAAGGGTTATTAACAACATTAGCCATGCCTTTGTTTGGTTTAGTGGGTGGTCTGCTCTCTGCTTTCCTTATCTTTCTATTTGCTTGGCAAAAGGGGAAACTAGACCCACAACGGCTTATTCTGGTTGGAATTGCAGTTGGAACAGGTCTGGGGGCATTTACGCTCTACCTTTCTTTACGGATGAACGCAAAGGATTTTGAGATGGCAACCGTGTGGATGACAGGTAGTATCTGGAGTGCTAACTGGATTTATATTGTGGCTATGCTCCCTTGGTTTATCTTGTTTATCCCGATATTATTTCGAAAAGCCAACGTGTTAAATCTATTGCAGCTAGATGAAAACAGCGTTAGAGGGCTTGGAGTATCCACCGAGAAAGAAAAAATGGTGCTCTTGCTAGCTAGTGTTGGGATCATTAGTGCATGTGTATCAGTGTCAGGTAGTATTGGGTTCGTTGGATTAATGGCGCCGCATATTGCTAAAGCATTGGTCGGGAATCATCACAGACGGATATTGCCTGTATCAGCTTTGATGGGGATGCTCTTGGTTTTGGTATCAGATTTTATTGCCAAGACCGTGTTCTCGCCGGCTGAGCTTCCTGTAGGAATCGTCATTGCGATTATAGGGGGGCCATACTTCCTTTATCTGCTGTATAAAGCACGAGCCTAAAGTAGAGATATAAACTAGTATTCATTACAAAAAGCCTGGAGCATATAACTCCAGGCTTTTGCGTGTAGAAAGAAATGGTTTCTTATGCATGGAAAAGCATTAATTCGTACTGTACGTTACGCTGTTTCTTTTTTTCCATAAGGAAGCAGGTTATCTACTGCTGCCATGCTGCTACCATTCAATGCAAGGTATAGCGCCATTGTGAAGAGAGCAAGGTCAAATTCATAGCCACCGATGAAACCAGCCGCCAATTTAACTTTTAGGGTAGCTCCTACCATAATGACCATGAGTAAAAATGAAATGGCACGAGTTCCTAGCCCTAAAATCAATAGGATACCTCCTACTAATTCGATAGTTCCAACTACATAAGCTAGGAAGCCAGGTAGGCCGATGCTTTCGAAAAATCCTACAATGTTTTCGATGCCCCCCTGGAATTTATCAAGACCGTGCAGCAAGAAGGTTAGACCTAGTACAACACGAAGAATGAGTGCGCCAAGCTGTTGTTTGTTTGCCACTTTTGTGTTGCTCCTTTCAGATAATGTTTAGTAACTTACTAATTATAAGTATAATAATGTTATTGCTTACTTTTGTCAAGCGTCTAACTTTAATGTTGTTTTTTTCCTGTCAGGTATATATTTATATGCGTGTATTATGTCCTTCATAACTTCTTTATATTTACTACATCAGTTCCTCATTTCTTTTTTGTAAGCTAAGAAAAAAAAAGGAGGAGCAGATATGAAAAAAATAATTTTTTCTCTAGCATCGTTGGTTGTCGTCTTGGGGATCGCAACAGGCGTGTATGCAGGCACGTCACAAGTAACACCTGATCAAAAGCAGAAGGAATTTGAACAGATGCGCCCTTTGATGAAACAAATGCACCCGCAACTGACAGACGCACAGATTCAATCTATGTATGAAAGCTGTCATGGCCCAAACGGCATGCATGAGAGAATGATGAACAATTATACAGACCAGACTCCAAATCGTAAATAATCGCTTATAATAAAAAAAGAAACAGGATCAGGCAGACTTTCCAGAAAGGAGGGGCTGCCTACTTGTGCATTTTTGCACATAGTAAGCGAGGCGGGTGAGAGTAGATGGGTCAACACAAGATATTAGTCGTTGATGATGAAGAAAATATTTTGCAGGTAATTCGAGCTTATTTAGAGAGAAGCGGTTACATTGTTTACGTAGCAGAGACGGGGGAGGCGGCACTTCAGCTCCATCAGCTTTTACAGCCAGACCTCATCATATTAGACTTGATGCTGCCTGATATGTCGGGAGAGGATATATGTCGAAAATTACGCAAGACCTCCGATATTCCTATTCTTATGCTGACAGCTAAAAGTGCTGAGGATGATAAAATTAATGGGCTGTTAATGGGGGCCGACGATTATGTTAGTAAGCCATTTAGTCCACGTGAATTAGTGGCTCGGGTTATTACGCTGTTACGGCGGACAGGTACTACGAAAAAACAAGAGCAAGCACTTACCTTTCTCCAAAAACGTCTATGTGTGGAACCAGAACTACATCAGGTCACACTAGATCAGGCTAGCATCACATTAACACCTATTGAGTTTAAGCTATTGTATACGCTAGCTAGCCAACCAAAAAAAGTGTTTAGCCGTCTGGAATTAATTAATCACATTCAGGGTTATGGATTTGATGGATATGAACGTACCATTGACGTACACATCAAAAACGTAAGGCAAAAATTAAACGATGATCCCAAGCACCCCTCCTTTATTTCAACAGTGTTTGGTGTAGGCTATAAATTTTTGGTGAACCGTGATGAAGCATAAAGGAATGAAACGACAGCTTTTTCTTTCCCATCTGGGTGTTGCGCTCGTTTCTTTGTTAGTCATCATCATTATTGTAAATATCTCGGTTTCCATTACATTTGGTAAATATGTTGAAAATCAACTGCAAGCGGAGGCAGATGCGATCCTACAAGACCTGACCGAATCATATGTAAAAGCCAATGAATGGTCAAGACAGACACTTATGGGTGTAGGACATCGAGCTATGCAGCGTGACATGACTGTCATTTTGCTTGATGTAGAAGGGAACGTCATTTGGGATTCGAATAAGATGGGAATGCATATGGAAAGGCAAGGCACAAAGCATAGCTGTGCTGTAGATGATAAGCTTCCTCATTCTACCTACTCAACACCTATCATCATTGGAGATCAGCAGGTGGGTATGTTACATGTGGGGCTTCCAGATGGTCAATTTCAGGAGCAGGAGAGAGAATTCATTACCAGATTTAATGGAATGGTCGGAGGGGCGCTTCTGATTGTCATTGTCGGCGTTTATTATTATAGCGTTCGCATTTCGCGCGGTATTAGCCATCCCTTGCTTCACATGAAGGAGAAAGCGAATCGAATGCGGACAGGAGACCTCACAGCACGAGTGGAGACGGACACATTGCATGGGGAAATACAGGAGTTGGGTCAAGCGGTGAATCATTTGGCAGAGAGCCTACAAAAGCAAGAACGTCTACGTAAAAATTTAACAGCCGATATTGCCCATGAATTACGAACGCCACTTGCTACAATTCAAAGCTACATGGAAGCATTTGAAGATGGGATATGGGAGCCGACATCAGAAAAATTGCAGATTTGTCAGGAACAGACCTCGCAGCTTGTTCTATTGATAAAGGATTTGGAGAAGTTAACGGAAGCCGAAAATCCAATGCTTCGTTTACAAAAGCAGCAAGTAAACCTACCTGCTATCATAGCGGAGGCACAAAAAAGCATTGCAGAGTTATGGGACAAGAAAAATATTCGTTATGTTCCGCCTTTCACGGACAATATCTTTGTGCATGCTGATTATCGCAGATTGTTGCAGGTATTTACGAATTTACTCAGCAATGCTTATAAATATACTCCTGAAGATGGTGAAGTATCGGTTGCCATCGAAGAGCAGCAGTCCAATATCGTAATAAATGTAGCGGATACAGGAGTGGGTATCAGAGAAGAAGAGCTCCCCTACGTATTTGAACGATTTTATCGTGGTGAAAAGTCGCGTAGTCGTAAATCAGGGGGAGCTGGAATTGGATTAGCTATCGTAAAAGCCATTATAGAAGCGCATGGTGGAGAGGTGCGGGTTGAGAGCAAGGCGGGGAAGGGCACTACATTTTTAGTCCGTTTGCCAATGTAAAAAGGGGAATCACCTGAGGAATTCTCAGGCTCCCCGTTAGCCTATAAGCGTACTAGCCTACTACGATCAGGAAACAAGTCCTTATATCCATCATTTCAAATAAGCAAGGCCCTCTTTGCACCAGAGAGCCTCGCTTCATTTGGAGAGATAAGACATTACATCCACATGCTAAATGTTCCAATGATCGTTGCTACAAAAAAAAGTGTCATAACGACAAATGGGAATGAAGTCAGTGTAATACCTGCAATTGCCATACCCCTACCGTTAGAAGAATTCCTTGCACGAATTCCCAAGATAAACCCCGAAGCGTTAATAATAAAGGCCAAGAAAATGGTTAGCATCGTACCAGGGGATGGTGTGTAATATCTTGAACTGTAATTTAACATGAAGCAGGACATTACAAATAAAATAATACCAAATATACCAAAAATCATTGAAACTATCGCTTGTCCTAATCTATCCTTGGGTTGATTCTTAACGGGACGCTTCTGTTGAGGGGAAGCTTGTTGAGGGGAGGGCTGGCGAGTAGTTGATGTTCTCATTTGACCATTTGTTCCCCTGTTGCCTTGTGTGTTCGTTACCCGAGTCTGACTGCTCGCCATTCTATTTGTCTGGCTGAGAGTTGATCTATTGGGCTGAGTATTGTTCGTTCTAGTAGTTCGTTGCAATTTACTAGCTCCTTTCTGACTGAGTATATAAGTAGGTAAAAAGTAACGATATTAAATTAGTCATAATTTACCAATAACCTCTTTTTTATTTATTTTTTTAATCTATGTAGTTTTATAGACATGTTTTTATGGGTTGAAAGACACGAAAAGCTGATACCATATGCTCATGGAATCAGCTTTTTTTAGGTATTTATTCATCTGTAAGAATATCCATCTAAATGTTTCCTCCACCAGATTATCGTTTCTTCTAAGCCAGCATCTAACGAGTATTTGGGATTCCAGTTTATTCCTCCCTGTAATCGAGCAATATTAGCTCCGACAAATAAAGGCTCATCCTGGGGGGATGGAATGGCTCCCCATTTGATTAAGTCCTCATTTCCGATTTTTTGACCGATAAGAGAAGCAATCTGCTTCAATTGGCTCGATTGCCCAGAAGCAATATTAACAGCTCCTCGCATATCGCTCCTTAATAAGGCTACCAGAGCATCGGCTACATCAGCGATATAGAGAAAATCACGATATTGATTTCCATGCGTGCACAAGGCCTCTTCGCCTTTTAATAGCGAGGTGATAAGGGTAGAAATAAGTCGATTCCCCGGATCATGAGGACCATATAAATGAAAGATTCTCCCCCAGCAGGCACTCAGACCAACCTGCTCAGAGTATGATTGGAGCCATAAACGCAAAATATTTTTACAAGCAGAGTAAGGTGTTTTATAAGAATAAAGAGAGCCAGCCTCAGATAAATAACCTTCCAGCCATTCATATTCTGCACATGTTCCAGCTACGATGATCCTTTTACCACCACATTTAGCAAAATGACGAAATAATGTCATGCTCGATTGCACCCAATCGTAGTTAGCAAGCGAATGATAACAGTGGGGAGGGACTGCTTCCCAAGCTAAATGTACCAGATGAGAAGGCTTCACCTGATCAATCAGAGCCGTCACTTCTGTATGGGATAAAAGGTTAGCTTGGTGCCAAGCACAGGTAATATCCAAAAGTGGCGCCTTTCGGTACGTCGCATGAACCTCCCAGCCCATTTTATGTAGCATACTAACTACATATCTGCCGATCCAGCCATTTCCGCCTGTTACGAGAACCTTTTCCATGCGCTACAGCACTTCCACTTCTGGAACAAACACTACAAATTTTCCGCCCCACTTTCGAATATAGGAGCATTCGTCCATGATTTCTGCTTTTACATTCCACGGCAAAATGAGGACGAAATCTGGTTGTGTTCGTTTTATTTCATCTGGGTTTTTAATCGGAATACGAGAGCCGGGCAATATAAGCCCTTGTTTATGTGGATTCTGATCGACGGTATAGGGGAGAAGCTCTTTTCCGATACCACAAAAGTGCAGGAGAGTATTTCCTTTAGCAGGGGCCCCGTAACCGACGATTTTCTTTTTCATGTTATGAGCCTTAATGAAAAAGGATAATATATCGATCTTCATTTGTTCGACTTTCTTTGAAAACTCCAGATACGTTGCTAATTGGTGAAGCCCGTGCTCTTGTTCCTTTTCAAGGATCTTTGCCACGCTTGGTTGGATGGGCTCCTTATCTTTACTATGCTTTACGAACAACCGTAAAGAACCGCCATGGGTAGGGATTTCCTCGACATCGACAACCTTTAACTGGTGGCTAGATAGGATGCTTTGAACGGAGAGTAGCGAAAAATAAGAGAAGTGTTCATGATAAATCGTATCAAATTGCTTACCAAGTATGAGCTGCAAGACATGGGGAAATTCGATTGTGATCATACCATTTGGTTGTAGTAGTATTTTTAGTCCTGCTATAAAGTCATGTAATTCAGGTACGTGTGCTAATACATTATTTGCGACAATTAAATCCCCTTTATAGCCTTCCTGTACCAATTGCTTTGCTAATCTCTCTCCAAAAAAATCTGCCCTCGTAGGAATTCCCTTATCGTTACAAATTTTCGCTAAATTTTTTGCCGGTTCAATCCCTAGTGTTCGAATATTACGCTTGTGAAAGTATTGTAATAAATAGCCGTCATTGCTTGCGATCTCAATAACCTGCGAATCGTGATGCAAATGGAACCTTGCTATAGCCATCTCGGTATATTTTTGAGCATGGGATAACCAACTAGAGGAATAGGAGCTAAAATATAGATAGTGATTAAAAATCTGATCTGGCGATTCAAACTGACCTACTTGTACCAGAAAACATTTATCACAAACATAGGCATGCAACGGATAAAATGGTTCCATGTCATCTACACGGTCCGGTGATATAAATGAGTTAGCGAGAGGTGTAACTCCTAAATCCAGGAATGAATGAGTAAGCAACGAATTGCAAAAACGACATTTTTTATCGGACATTTTCAGTAGACTCCTAACTCCTTATAAATTTATAAACCTGTTGATTTGTTGGCGAGTGAAAGAGCTTATGTCCTTACCTGATTGATATTGCTGGTACCACTGAACAGTCCATGCAACAGCCTCTGTAGTATTTAGCTTTGGATGCCACCCGAGGGAACGGATAGCTTTAGTGCTATCAAGGGTTAGTATAGGAGATTCGTAGGGGGGAGTAGCTGACGGAGCGGTTATCTGTATCTTTTCGTTCCAAATGCTCGCTGCTTTATCTACTATTTCTCTAACGGTTAGGTAAGAATGATCGATCGGTCCGAAATTCCAGGATTGGGCGTATACGGGGTTATTCCACAGCTTTTCGGCGAGAAGCAAATATCCATGTAAGGGGTCTAGGACATGCTGCCACGGGCGAATGGCGTTTGGATTTCGTATACTAAGCTTCGTTGAATGAATCAATGCCCTTGCGATATCTGGAAATATTCGATCTGCGGCCCAATCACCACCGCCAATCACATTACCAGCTCTTACGGATGCAAGTTGTGTTGCGGAAGAAGATGTAGGCTGAAAAAATGATTGTTGATAAGACTCAGTGATGACCTCGGCACATGCTTTGCTGGCACTGTATGGATCGTAGCCGCCTAGCGGATCATTTTCCTGAAAGGAATGATTACCTAGCCCATCATTTTTATAACATTTATCGCTTGTAACGTTAATAATTACATGAACACTTTTTGTTTGTCGTGCAGCCTCAAGTACATGAACGGTTCCTAATATATTCGTATGATAAGTGGTAAGTGGATCTGCATACGATTGCTGAACCAAAGGCTGGGCAGCTAGATGAAAAATAATTTCTGGCTGATAATCGGCAAGGGTTTGCAGAAGTAGCGGGTAGTCTGTAATGTCGCCCTTTATAGAACGGCATTCCTTCGAAACCTCTGCTATTTCAAATAAATGAGGGGTAGATGGTGGATTGAGAGAATACCCAATTACATCTGCCCCCAGCGATGTTAACCACAACGTAAGCCATGTACCCTTAAATCCAGTATGACCTGTTAGTAACACTTTTTTTTGATGCCAAAAGGATTTCTTCATGCTACCAAACCTTCCAAGGGGCGTTTTTACTATCCCACAAGTCCATTAATTTTTGCTTATCTCGTAATGTATCCATTGGATGCCAGAACCCATCATGACGATAGGCGGCAAGCTGATTTTGTTTTGCTAATTTGACTAAAGCATTTGTTTCCCAAATGGTTTGGTCATCATTGATAAAGGAAAAAATGGCTGGCTCTAGAACAAAAAATCCCCCATTTATCCAGCCGCCGTCCCCTAAAGGCTTCTCTTTGAAGTCTACAACCATCTGATCCTCAAGCATAAGGGAGCCGAATCTTCCAGGGGGCTGAACCGCAGTAACCGTCGCATATTTACCGTGCTTTTGATGAAATTCAATCAATTTTTTGATAGGAATATTCCCTACACCATCTCCGTACGTCAGACAAAACGTTTCGTCACCAATATATTTTTGTATCCTCTTAATACGGCCGCCCGTCTCCGTTCCTTCCCCTGTATCGATGAGCGTTACCTTCCAAGGCTCTGCATTATTGGAATGGTTCCTAATTTCATTTTTACTCATATCGAGCGTAAAATCTGACATATGCAGGTTATAATTTGAAAAATATTCTTTAATGAGGTGTCCCTTATAGCCTAAACAAATGATAAAATCATTGATTCCGTAGTAGCTAAAGATTTTCATGATGTGCCAAAGAATGGGCTTTGTCCCTATTTCAATCATTGGTTTAGGCTTTAAATGGGTTTCTTCGCCAATTCTCGTTCCATACCCACCAGCAAGAATAACTGCTTTCATTTTTATCCCCCATAGTTGCTAAAAATGTCCCTTTTTATGAAGCTTTTCATGCTTTTACATTATGCAGTAGTCCCGATAATGGTGTTGGCTTCGCACAAATCGATTCATTAAGGATTCAAGAAAAGATATGCTATGATGAAATCGATAAGTCTCTAAGAAGCTGTTTACATTATGGTTTTAAGTGGGGAAACAGCTCTAGGTATTCCGGATTCAAACGAAGATCTTTTGTCCCACTCGCATAAAACAAATAGGTTTCTTGTAGCTTCTCAGGTGTAGTGACATGATAGATACCCAAGCCGTGCTGGATACTGTGCGCTGAGAGCGTGGGGCCTATTTGCAGTTTTCGTTTTCGTGTTAAATCATTCCACGGACTGTAAAAAAACTTTATGACGAAGGCAGGCGCGGTTAGATAAACGATAAATTTATGCGGGGACCAATGTCTGCCGGCTGTATAGGCGCCGTGTTCATGCTTATGAATCAGTCTACCAATATTGGGGTGTGTATTATCTATGGGGAAGTAACCATGGTATCGTTGATTCACCAAAGGAATGTTATAAACAGCTTCTGGATAGCTATGATTGGGATCATCAACTAGCATAATCACTCTGATTGAATACATATGCTCACCTAAAGCGGTAAGGGACGAGAAAAATTCATCTTTATTTTGACAACATAGAAACTCAGTAGTGTTTAGCACCATTTTCCATCCTGTACATTCTTTTTCGATATCCATTACTTCACGGTCAACCTCTATCGCATCAAATTCCGGTACCCTTGAATTTCTCACCTCCCAATGGGGGGCAAAATGTTTACATATCTCAAGTGAACGATCCGTTGAACCCCGATTAATGAGAATACCATGATCAAATATCTGGGTATGATGCATCAGCCACCATGGAAGCAAATATTCTTCATTATAAAAATGCGAAATGACAGTAGTAATAGTGCTTCCTCCTTTTGGGAGCTAAATAGAAAAGAATGCTCACGTGATACTATATGAAATGGATGAAAAGGTTGTCACAAACAAAGAAAACAAGGAAATAGGCAAGTAACGGACGAATTAGATAAAACCGCAGAAAACTGTATGTTTTTTGCGACAAGCAGAAAATTTAAGAAATTCTTTAGAACTCTGTTATAAAAAAGCTAAGAACTGTTCGATATGATAAAGCTATGAAAGAAAAAATGACAGAAGTGACATTTCTGACATGGTTCCTTCCGTGCTGTCATACAATCAGGGGGTTATTACTTGCAGTTGGATACGATACTTGAGTTAATTAATCAATACGGCTATTTTGCCCTGTTTTTCGCTCTATGGCTTGGCATTGTTGGTATGCCGATTCCAGATGAAGTGATTGTCATGACGGGAGGAATGGTTGGCTCATTTGGCATTCTTCAATCAATTCCTGCCTTTTTTGTCACCTATTTAGGGGTTATTTCGGGGTTGTCACTTGGATATATTTTAGGATATAAGATTGGAGCTCCCGTGTTAGATCGCATTCGGCGTAAAAGACACATGGATATCTATATTGTACGAGCTGAATATCTATTGCAAAAGTATGGGAGCCAAGCACTTGTAATTAGTTACTTTTTGCCGATTGTGCGCCACGTGGTGCCTTATCTGGTCGGGATTAGCAAAATGTCTTTTCGGAGGTATGCTCTGTTCTCCTTTACGACTGGCTTTGTTTGGACACTATTATTTTTTATTCTCGGGCATCTGTTAGGAAGCAATGCCGCTTCTGTTGGGTACCTGATTAATGAATATAGTAAATATCTCTTAATCATTCTTCCGGTAATAGCGGCAGGGACTTTTATTGTGGTTACCAGAATGAAAAGAAAAAGGGTAAATGTCTGATGAAAGCCCTAAAATAAAATCATCAGGATACACAGATAGAGGAACCGATTGGCCTAGTAGCGGTAGTCGGTTCCTTTATTTGCTAGATAGCATTTACCTTTATTTACCTTTCGTAAGTCCCCTTGCACCTTGTGAAATAAGGGAGTATAATCCTGTTTATCTTAATATATAGCTGGCTAACTAAATGAGGTGAGTAAAAGTGGAGGAGACTCCTTATCTGGATTCTTTAGAATTGCTACTATCTCGTGTGGTGCGATCGTATAATTATAAAATGTGGCAAATGTCGCATGAAGTAGGAATCTACCCGGGGCAATTGCCTGTTTTGTTTTTGCTAAAAAACAAAAATGGAAGAGTACAAAAGGAACTGGTTACGAAAATGAAGGTAAAGGCAGCTACGGTCACCGTCATGCTGAATCGTATGGAGAAATCTGGATTGATCGAACGTCAGCCTGATCCCGATGATTTAAGAGCGTCTCGGGTGTATTTAACTGAATTAGGAAAAGAAAAATTAGAACAGATTGAAAAAGTGATTAAAGAGATTGAGAAAAAATGCTTTGAAGGCTTTCGGGAGGAAGAAAAAATCTTACTTCGACGCTTTTTAACACATATGCATCGGAATTTATCGGAGTAATGTGAGGTTAGGTAAGCTTGCATGTCAATTGGCTGCTTCCTCTAGAATTATGTAGCTGTCAAAGTAAATGCGAAGGGAGATGCCAAGCAGAATGGGTAAACTTTTTAAATATATTGTGCCTTATAGAAAATATGCAGTAGCCGCTGTGTTACTCATGTTTCTGGAGGTGGTAATGGATTTGCTTCAGCCGACACTGATGGCTCATATTGTAGACCAGGGTGTTGCTAATGGAGATGTCACCTATATCATTCAAACCGGATTGATTATGGTAGGGGTTGCGCTTTTGGGGATTGTTGGCGGTGTAGGCTGTATTTACTTTGCCAGCATCGTTTCCCAGAATTTTGGTGCAGACGTGAGACTAGATCTGTTTAGCCATATACAGACCTTTTCTTTTGACAAGCTGGATCAGTTCAAAACCTCTTCCTTAATTACACGCCTAACTAATGATGTTACACAGGTACAAAACGTAGTTCTAATGATGCTGCGCATGCTAACACGCTTTCCGCTTCTCTTTATAGGCGGGATGGTGATGGCATTTTCATTGAATGCGAAGATGGCGCTTGTGTTGGTTGTGACCGTACCTCTCCTAATCCTATCTCTTCTGGTAATTATTAAGAAGGGTTTTCCTTTATTTAAAAAAGTCCAGGCTAGCTTGGATAAAGTAAATGGAGTTACACGTGAAAATTTGGCAGGGGTAAGGGTAGTAAAGGCCTTCGTTCGTTCAGATTATGAAAAGGAACGTTTCCAAACAGAGAACGACCAATTAGCTGATATAACGGTAAAGGCAGCACGAACCATGGCGTTGATGATGCCGATTATGATGCTGTTGATGAATCTAAGCATCGTTGCGATTATTTGGTTTGGTGGTTTTCAAGTCAATACAGGTAGCATGCAGCTCGGAGAAGTCATTGCTTTTACCAATTATATGACCCAGATTTTGTTCGCCCTTATGATGGCTGGCATGATGCTCATGATGGTGTCGCGGGCAAAAGTGTCTGCGGATCGGATTGTGGAGGTAATGGATACGAAAACCACTATTGCTGATGTTGGGCATAAAGACGTTTATATGCATACAGGAAAAATTGAATTTGACCATGTTTCCTTTCAATATGCTGGTACTAGTGGGCAACCTGTATTAAAGGATGTAACGTTTTCGGTGACGCCGGGTGAGCGAATTGCAATTCTTGGCTCTACGGGTTCGGGCAAATCAACGTTGGTTCATTTGCTCCCACGTTTTTATGATGTGACAGAGGGACGTATTTTATTGGATGGAACGGATATTCGAGAGCTGAGCTTACAGGAGCTTCGCAAAAACATCGGGATGGTTTTACAGGAGGCAGTACTGTTCTCGGGAACCATTCGTGATAATATTCGCTGGGGTGATCCCGAGGCCTCAGATGATCAAGTGATAGCCGCAGCAAAGGCAGCCCAAGCTGATGAATTTATAGCGAAACTACCTGCTGGCTATGATACAGTGGTAGGTCAACGGGGAGTTAATCTATCAGGCGGACAAAAACAGCGCTTGTCCATTGCTCGCGCTCTACTGGCAAAGCCAAACATTCTCATTTTGGACGATAGCACTAGTGCGGTGGATTTGACGACCGAGGCTCTCATTCAAAAAGCGTTAAAAGAGCAATTAGGACATACGACTTGTTTTATTGTTGCACAACGCATTAGCTCTGTGATGGAAGCAGATAAAATCATTGTATTAGATAATGGTCAGATTTCAGATATTGGAACTCACCAAGAACTGATGCAACACTCGGATGTGTATCAGGATATCTATCGTTCCCAAGTAAGAGAGGAGGCGATTTAGATGAATCGAGGAGGATCAGAACCACAACGTTCAAAAGGAATGGGCGGGCCTATGGGAAAAGGAATGACGGGCATGCCGGTTGTTAAACCGAAAAATTCCATGGAGGCGCTCAAACGGCTATGGGGATATTTACGGGAACAACGCTGGTCGTTATTCCTGGTGTTTTTCCTAGTGCTTGCTAGCTCCGGCTTTGCGTTGATGGGCCCCCTGCTGATTGGAAAGGCCATTGATAGCATGGGGATTACCACGGGACAGGTTCAATTCTCATTGTTAGCCAAGATTGTTGGGAGCTTAATCATCGTATATATTTTGGGGGCGCTTGCTTCCTGGTTACAAACCTATTTGATGGCAAGTGTCTCGCAAAAGACGGTCAAGAGTATGCGAAAGGATATCTTTGATAAAGTACAGACTCTGCCTTTGCGCTTTTTTGATGAAAGACCCCGCGGTGATTTGATGAGTCGTCTAACCAATGACGTAGAGAATATTAATAACACGCTCTCACAAGCAACAACGCAAATTTTTTCCAGTCTCATTACTGTAATTGGGGCCGTGGGAATGATGCTGATGCTAAGTCCATCTTTAACATTGGTTAGTCTCATCGTTGTTCCACTTGGCTTATTTATTACAAAAAAAATTGCGGAGCGTACGCGTAAGCTCTTCTTAGAACAGCAGACAGAGCTGGGGCAATTAAATGGATATATTGAAGAAATGATTTCGGGACAACGGGTGGTCAAGGCTTTTAATCGTGAACAACAAACCATCGACCAATTTGCAGAAAAAAATCAGCGCTTGAAAAAAGTAGGGGCTCAAGCGCAGGTCTTCTCTGGAGTCATTCCTCCACTGATGAATGCTATTAATAATCTCAGCTTTGCGTTGGTTGCAGGCATAGGTGGGTACATGGCTGTACAAGGTGTTATCACGATCGGGATCATAACTGCCTTTCTAAATTACTCGAAGCAGTTTGCTCGTCCGCTAAATGAGATGGCAAATCAATTTAACATGCTACAATCAGCTTTTGCTGGTGCAGAACGTGTATTTGAGGTGCTGGATGAGGAACAGGAATTCGCGGATCAAGCAGTGGCGGACTCCCTTGAACAAGTGGAAGGAAAAGTAGAGTTTAAGGATGTCACTTTTGGTTATAAGCCAGATAAGCCTGTCTTACAAGAGATTAATCTGATAGCGGAGCCTGGGCAAATGATCGCTCTAGTAGGCCCTACTGGTTCAGGTAAAACAACAATTGTAAACCTATTGATGAGATTCTACGATGTACAGCAGGGAAGTGTCATCGTAGACGGACGGGATATACGTCAGATTGACAAAGAGAATCTGCGGTCCTCTATCGGCATGGTGCTACAGGATACTTACCTGTTTGCGGGAACTGTAATCGAAAATATTCGCTACGGCAGGCTAGATGCTACAGACGAGCAGGTTATGTATGCAGCTCGCATGGCGAATGCTCATTCCTTTATTGAACGCCTGCCAGAAGGCTATCATACGAAGCTCACGGAGGATGCTAGCAATATCAGTCAAGGACAGCGGCAATTGCTGACCATTGCGCGGGCGATTCTAGCGGACCCATCCATCCTGATTTTGGACGAGGCAACCAGCAGTATTGATACAAGAACTGAGATGCAAATTCAGAAAGCCTTGAAAGTATTGATGCAAGGACGCACTAGCTTCGTGATTGCCCATCGCTTGAGTACGATTCAGGAGGCGGATCAAATCTTGGTCATTAACCAAGGGGAGATTATTGAGAGAGGCAATCATAAGGAATTACTGGAGCAACAGGGCTTTTACTATAATCTGTACCATACACAATTTAAGAATCAAGCTTCATAAGTAACGAAGGCCGTCCAGAGAAATGCTGGGCGGCTTTTTTTATTAAATCTTACAAAAATGTAAGTGGTGTGTAATCTTCATGCATGGTTAAAAAATCTAGTATTCATTACAATAATGACAACGAGTCGCTAGCGAACGACACTATTATGATAAAAAAGGACTGATGTCTATGACCGCATTATCGGTCACAAAAAAAGAGCGTATTGTTTCGATGGATATCTTGCGTGGGATTGCACTTATGGGTATTTTGTTGGTGAATGCACCAGCCTATATGACTTATATTGAAGGGCAAAGCATAACTCAGCATGCTTTTGATCCTACCTTACGCCTTCTATATGATTTATTTATCACAACGAAATTTTTCAGTATTTTTTCGTTCTTGTTTGGACTTGGCTTCTATATTTTTATGAGTCGTGCAGAGGCACGTGGAGATAAACCGTTTATTCTTTTTGTTCGTCGTCTGGCAGCACTCTTATTGTTCGGTATTTTACACATCCTTACCTGGTTTGGAGATATTCTGTTCTATTATGCTATTTTGGGCTTTGCCTTGATACCTTTTTATCGTAGATCAGCGAAAACCATACTGATCTGGGCAATGGGACTCTTTGCTATAACAGTATTAGCTAGTGGAATTGCGGCTGTGCAAACCTATCTTGGTAGTCCAGTTCCAGAGTTCATCAGCTCATTTAAGAGCGATACTTTTGCCATTTTGGGGATGTTTTTACTGGGACTTTATGTAGGGAAACAAAAGATTGTAGCGGAAGTAGATAAGCATGTACACCTGCTGAAACGGACACAGCTTATTACATTCGTACTGAGTATCATACCTTTTGTAGGGATTCTGTGGTGCCATTTTACAGATAACCCGCTACAAGAAATACTCCAGCCATTTTTCTCCCGCATGGATACTTATCCAATGGCTTTGTTATACATGAGTAGTTTGTTCCTTCTATTACGCAATGAGCGAGTGGCTACGATGTTAAAACCATTTGCTAATTACGGACGCCTAGGGTTAACCTCTTATTTCACACAAAATATCATTGGGTCTGTGATCATTTCCCTATTTGGTTGGTCAAATGGCTATACATTAGTTCAGTCCTTCTACATGGCGATGATCATCCTTGTTGTTCAATTGATCATAAGTAATCTGTATTTCTTGAAATTCAAGCAGGGGCCGTTAGAGTTTATCTGGAGAAAGCTGACGTACGGTTTTAAACGTAAGGACAAAGCAACAGCTTAATTCTATGGAAAATCAAAAACAACCATTGCCTAGCAGGATAAGCAATGGTTGTTTTTTGAATCTCTACATAATATGTCTTTTTAATTTTTGTAAAAAGTGAGAGCGAACAATGAGGAAATAAACAAGCTGAAGTACAAAGAAAATCAGAATGCTTACAATTGATGTTTTAAAAATCGAAACGAAGGTGCCGCTGGAATACACCTTTTGGAGACCGACTAAAGCTACTGACGTGTGTACGATAGCCAGTGTGAATGGAACAAAGAAGAGCAGAGCGATTTGGACAGTCATGCTTTTTTGCCATTCTTCTATGGATAAGCCAATCTTAGAGATCGTTTGATAATATTGTTTATCCCGATCAAGATCCATATAAAGTCGGAAGTATAAAAAGCTTCCTGCACAAACATAAAAGATGACGGCTACAAATAAACCGATAAATAACGCACTGCCAACGGCCCGCTTTGCTTCAGCATAGTAGGCATCACGAACTAAAGGTTGCTGGTCTTTGGCTAGCTTTTGGCTGATTTCTTTTGAGAAGGCTATCGCATCTTTATTGATAGGGCCTCCCTTTCTCCACTCTTGAACCACATAGCCTACAACCGTATAGTTAGAGGAGGCCTTTTCCTTCAGATAGGCAAAGTCTTCATCGGATACAGCTAATGTGTTCCATTGATAAGAAAGGACTGGCTTGTCTATCTTTTGTACCGGGCGAAAAGGCTTGCCGTCTTTCGCAAGAAGGTCAGGAATGCCATCCTCGGGTAAATAGCTTGCTCTAATCCAAAGAGCCTCCCCCTTCTTAATTTGATACGTTTCACGCTCTAGCAGTGCTGCTAATTGATTATAAGCTGATATCTTTATGACATCTGCACGTGCTACTGGCTTAGAAAAATATAAATCCTCGACCTCGACTCGTTCATAGTTTACATGGTAATTGGCTAGATGATCCTCAATGATTTGTGTCGATTTTTTACCCTCAAGCTTCTCATCGTGATAGTACTTATACTCGATTGTCAGTGGAAGCGTATCCTTGACCATACCAAGTATACCTAAGACACTGATCAATGCTCCTGCTGAAGTAAAGGCGACAGTGGAGACAATGGTTACCATAAAAAACATCTGGGCATTATCCTTAATACGATAAGCTAGATCGGACAGCCAAATAATTCGGGTTCCACGCCAGTAGAGAATGGGTCTTTTTTTTACCCAATTAATCAGGAATGCTCCAAACTGAGAGTAGAAGAAGTAAGTACCGACACAGGTTAAGAGGATGACTATAAACATCCACCTTATAACCTCAAAGATATCGTTTTTAAGGGTAAACGTAATATAGTAGGCTGATCCAATGCAAAGGATAGAGAAAAGAGCTAAAATAACCGATCCCTTAGGCTCCTTTTTCGGTTTGCGTGATTCATCAAGTAAAACCTTGATACTCCGGTGCTTTGTTGTAAACAGAGTGAAAAAAGAAATAAGCAAAAAGGCAGTATAAAAGGAAACGATCGTAAGTAAAAGAGCTTTAGTTGGTATATAAAATGGTATTTCGTCCATATCAAGAATGGCTGAAGCGAATATGAAGAAGGATTTGGAGAATAGCAGACCAAACCCAATGCCAACCGCCATCGATAACGTAACTAACAGCAGGTTTTCCATGAATATCATGAAATTGATCTGCCAGCGTGAAATACCAAGTATAGATAAAACGGCAAACTCTTTTTTCCGCATCTTAAGAAAAATATTCGTGGAGTACCAGATAAAGGCAAAGGAAAAGCAGAAGATAATGGCTTCGGCTACGGTCATTCCATTCACCACCAAGTAATGTAGACCTTCTGTAGTCGTTCCTGGATGATAAATGAACATGCCGTAGGTAAAATAAATCATGATGACAAACGTAACACTTAAAAAATACGCCAGATAAAACCTGAATTTACGACGTACATTAGTGGCGATGAATTGTAGAAAGGTCATAGGTACTTCCCCCTAAAAGCGCAAGAACATCTAAGATTTGCTGGAAGAACACCTGACGGCTTTCTCCGCGTTGAATTTCATTATATAGCGTCCCATCCTTGATAAATAAAACGCGATCACAGTAACTAGCAGCTACAGGATCGTGTGTCACCATCATCATCGTGGTTTTTTTGGTAGCATTAATGCTTTGCAGGGTTTCCATGACGATGCGGGTTGATTTGGAGTCTAGATTACCCGTAGGCTCGTCTGCTAATAAAAGGGAGGGCGAATGGATGATGGCTCTCGCGATGGCTGCACGCTGGTTTTGCCCACCTGACACCTCGTAGGGACGCTTTTGTAAAATGTGATTAATTTCTAGCTGAGTAGCGATTTCATCCAATTTCTGTTTCATTTCAGGAACCTTGTAAAAATCAAGCGCGAGCGGCAATAAGATATTTTCGCCCAGTGTTAACGTATCTAATAGATTAAAATCCTGAAACACAAAGCCTAGATTACGTCTGCGAAACACCGCTAGCTTTGATTTTTTGATCTTATGAGGATTTTCACCATTTAATAGAATATCTCCAGTGGTGGGGATATCAATTGTGGCAATAAGATTTAATAGGGTCGTTTTTCCGCTCCCTGACGGCCCCATGATAGCAATAAACTCTCCCTCTTCTATGTGAAAGTTCACGTCGGTTAAAGCGCGATAGGGAATTTTCCCCCCGTATATTTTGCTGACGTTTGTTACCTGAAGAAGTCCCATGTCACACATACACCTCCATTACGTATCGTTATTCCGGTCAAGAGTCGCGTTTAGAGTATCATTTGGTTAGGTGTCAGTCAAGCTAAGCGCCGTATCATCGTTTTATCATCAGACTCTCATGAGTTTATAACGGTTCAAGCATGTTATTAGTGCCTTTACTAGCATATATTGGTATAGGCAGGAAGCGATAAAGAACATTTTACATCGTTATAAATAGAAGGAAAAATATAGTGGGGGGTGCCGATCATGAAACTATTGAAATATGGCGCGGTGTTACTTCTAAGTGTGGCTATGGCGGGATGCTCAGTAATGGCAAAGGAATCTGAGCTACAAAGACCGGCAAGTATATCTGAGAAAAAAGAGATCGTTGATTTATCCAAGGTGGAAGTGAAGGAATTTTTTCCAAATGACGAAGGTACGTTTATCCTGCGTGATGTGGAGAAAAATTCGACCTTTATTTTTAATGAAGAGAGAGCAAAACAACCGCAAGCACCTGAGTCTACTTTTAAAATCATGAATGCTCTAATAGGTCTTCAAGTAAAAGCAGTGGACGATGAATATACGGTGAAGCGCTGGGATGGCGTGAAGCGCGATCTTGATGTCTGGAACAAGGATCATACGCTTGGTTCGGGGATGCGCTATTCAACAGTCTGGTACTATCAACAGCTAGCTCGCGATATTGGTGCAGAACGCATGAAGGAATGGTTACATAAAGCAGCCTATGGGAATCAGGATATCAGCAGTGGAATTGATAAATTTTGGCTAAATAGTACCTTAAAGATCACACCTCTGGAGCAGGCAGATTTCTTAGAAAAGCTATATAAAGAACAATTGCCGTTTGACAAGCAGGTAATGAAGACTGTGAAACGCATGATGATCCAGCAGGATGAGGACTTGTACACGCTTTACGGAAAAACAGGGACACGCAATACACCAGCAGTTGGTTGGTTTGTAGGGTTTGTTAAGATAGAGGGACATCCTTATATCTTTGTTACCAATGTGAATGGGGAAGGAAGTTCCTCAGGAGTAAAGGCTAAAAATATTACATTACAAATCCTCAAAAAATATAACATGCTCCCAACACCATCCCAGAACAAATAGGATGAAAAAGGGAAAGAACAAGGGCTGCAAACCAAGCAGCTCTTGTTGACGTATAAGAATCGTTTATAATAGAGTGAAGGATTAACTGTTATTTGGAGTGATATCATGTTGGGAGTAGAAGCATATCTCTTCATTAAAAAGGGAGATTCCAACCAGACGACGGTCAAAAAATTCATTACAGAGACCGAATGCACAATTGGTAGACGTGGTGCGACGTATCAACCTGATTTATCTTTTACCAGTTTATTTATATCAAGACAACACGCTGTCATCCGCCAAGAAAAAAATCAGTACGTTCTTTATGACTTAAACAGCAAACATGGCACGGAGGTAAATGGGCAACCGCTCCAAAATGCCCCGCATGTTTTACAATACGGAGATCGTATTTCATTGGCAAAGGGAGAGGCAGAATTTATTTTCTTTACATTGGAAAATGACTTGGATGTGACACGGGAGTTTATTCGACCATTGGGTGCTAGTAAGGATCAGGCGGTGGAACAGACTGAGCCAGTGGCAAGCAATGGGAGTACGGATGTGAAGGGTTTAACCATCAATGTGGAGAGAAGAGAAATTCTGCTGGATGGAGTTCGTCTTTATTTATCGGGAAAAGATATTGATCTGTTGATGCTCATGTACGAGCGTGTAAATCAAGCTGTGAGCTATGATGAGATGAAAGTGCATGTGTGGCCAGAACGGTCATCTACAGTGGATGGATTGCCAGATGTAGGTCGGGCCGAGATTAATGCATTGGTTTACCGTTTACGTAAAAGGTTGGGTGAGTACGGTGATAAAATTATCACCATACCACGGTATGGTTATATGTTGGACTTATAAAAGGCAGAAAAGCCAGAAGACAAAGCAGAGGAATTCCGTTCTGATAAGAGAGGGAGGTCTGTTGTTGTTCTTCTGGCTTTTTTATTATGTGCCATTTTGATGGGACGAAGGACTGTCTCATGTAAATATGAGCGATTTATCACCGATCTAATGCTGGAACAATATGTTTATTGGATGACGTATGACCTATCTTTAGAAGGAAGGAGTGGATTTATCATGAAAAGAATACTCTTTTTTTCTATCGTTGGAGTTCTTCTTGCTGTAGGAGGAATTTTTATTTACGCCCATTTGATGGAAGATGATCCTCGTGTTGTAAAGGATCGGGCAGAAAAACGTTTTGAGGAGTATCTGGACAACTGGGGTAAACAGGACTTTGCCCAAATGTATGAGCAACTAGCTTTGGATACAAAGAAAAAAATGACAAAGACGGCATTTATAAGCCGCTATGAAAGCATTTATAACGGGATGGAAGCCAGTCATGTACAAGTGAAGGATACCTCAATGGGACGTGAATCCATCACGAAAAATGAGGAGCTTCACCTGCCTTACCAAGCTAGCATGAACACAGTCGCTGGTCCTCTTACTTTTACACATAAGCTAACAATGGTACGTGAAAATCAGAGTGGAAAAAAAGATTGGTATATCAAATGGAATGAATCCCTCATTTTTCCTAGCATGAAGGAGAAAGATAAGGTGAGGGTCCAAACCATCCTGCCACAGCGAGGGGAAATTGTAGATCGTAATGGAATCTTATTAGCCACAACAGGGGTCGCTTATGAAGTAGGGCTAATACCTGGAAAATGGGAAAAGAATTCAGACGATCAGAAACAAAAAACAGCCGCTCTATTAGATATGACCGTCGAACAAATTGCGGCGAAACGAAATGCAAAATGGGTGAAGCCAGAGTTATTTGTTCCATTAGCAACGCAAGCTAAGGAAGACGATCGCTTAGATCAATTAGAAAAGATCGAGGGCTTGATGCTACGTAAGAAACAGGTGCGTTATTATCCTTATCGTCAGGCTACTGCTCATTTAATCGGTTATATCGGCAGTATGAATGAAGAGCAATGGAAGTTATACGAGCCAAAAGGTTATCGTGCTACGGATTTGGTGGGGAAGGCGGGCGTGGAGCAGGTCTATGAGGAACAATTACACGGTACGCCAGGTGCGCGGATTATTATAGCGGATGAGCAGGGACAGGAAAAGGAAGTGCTAGCAAAAAAACTAGCACAGGATGGGCAGAAGCTCGCATTAACCATTGATGCTGATCTACAGTTTGCAATCTATGAGGAAATGAAGAATGATGCAGGGACAGCGGCGGCTATTCATCCGCTTACTGGAGAAGTGCTGGCGATGCTAAGTACACCAGCGTATGATCCTAACGCGTTTATCAGAGGATTATCCAATAAGGAATGGACCCAGCTAAATGACGATCCAGCTAAACCACTACTTAATCGCTTTGCTATTGGATTTGCGCCGGGTTCCACCTTTAAGCCTATTACGGCGGCGATTGGACTTGAACAAGGAAGTATCCAGCCTGAGCAAGGCATGACTGTCAAGGGATTACATTGGCAAAAGGATTCCTCATGGGGGAAATACGAGGTAACGCGAGTGAAAGACCCACATAGCCCCGTTACTTTAGAAAAAGCCCTCGTGTATTCCGATAATATCTATTTTGCACAAGCGGCACTACAGATGGGGCAGCAGATTTTCTTAGAAGGAGCAAAAAAGTTTGGTATAGGTGAAAATTTGCCGCTTACCTATCCGTTAAGGAAATCAAAAATAGCTAACCAGGATATCAGAAATGAAATTCAGCTAGCTGATTCTGGGTATGGGCAAGGAGAAGTAACAATGACACCTCTTCATCTGGCGTTGACCTATAGCGCATTTGTAAATGAGGGAAATATAGTCTACCCCGCTTTAACCCAGCAGGAGATGAAGCCACAAGCCTTTTGGAGGGAAAATGTAATGTCGAGGGAGACAGCAGCATTGATTAAAGCTGACCTAATTCAAGTGATGGAAAATTCACAAGGGACAGGGCGGTTTGCAAAACCATCGGGTATCCGTGTGGCAGGAAAAACGGGAACAGCCGAGTTAAAGGCGAGAAAAGGTGAGGATGGGTTGGAGTATGGCTGGATGGCTGTGTTTAATGTAGATAAGCCAAAGCTACTACTAACGATGATGATAGAGAATGTAAAAGGTCGAGGTGGCAGTCATTATCTTGATCCCAAGGTTAAACGAATTTTTGCGCAGGAAATGAGTAGAGATTCCTAGTGAAAAGACAGCAGAAAGATAAGGAGAGCCTTTTGTGGATAAAGCAGAACAAAAACTGCATCAGGAACAGCGCTTACAGCGTATGCAATGGATTTTTCTGATTACCTTCTTTTTATTTTCCGCGATTATTCTGCGATTGGCTCAATTACAGATTATAGAGGGGAGCGAGTTTGAAAGAGTGTTAAGCTCTCGCTCCCTCAAAAAAGACCCCATTCCGGCCGTTCGCGGCGATATTTATGATCGTAATGGCAAGCTGCTGGTACATAGCAGAGCTTCATTTACAGCAGTTTTTCATGAACCAGAGGGTATAAAGCAGCGGGAGATTATTGAATTAGCCAAGAAACTTGAAAAAGTTCTCCGAGGAATGACACAAAGCGCAATTATGAAAAAGCTGGATGTAGGCTTCACCTTGGAGAATGGGCAGCGGAAAAACATTGCTCGAAATGCCCCAAAATATATGGAAAAAGAAATTAAGTATGACCTGACCCCCGAAGAAATTGCTTATTTAGAGGAGCATCGGGAAGACTTGCCAGGTGTAGATGTGGTAACAAAATCGATCAGAGAATACGACACCAAACAAATAGCTGTACAAACCATTGGCTACGTTCGTCCTTATCATGTAGCCCAAAATTTGAACAGCTCGTTTTATAAAACAGAGCAGGAGAATTATCTTTCTGATCAATTGGTTGGATTAGACGGAATCGAGCGTAGCTATGAAAAGGAACTGCGCGGAAAGAATGGCTATCGCTTATATGAGGTGGCGGCCGATCAGTCCGTACAGCGCGAGCTAAAGAAAGAGGCTCCCATACGTGGTCAAAGTCTCTATCTAAACATTGATGAGCGTGTACAGTTAGAAATTAGAGATTTCATTAAAGACTTCCTCCCCAAGCTAAGAGGAAGTGTTTCATTAGCTTCTAGTGCGAAAACAGCTTATGTAGTAGCGATGGAAGTGGATACCGGTAAGGTAGTTTCGATGGTCAGCTATCCCGAATATGATCCTAATGTTTGGGTGCATGGTCCAGATCAGGCTACGTATGAGCAAATGAAATACTCTGTTACCAATGGGACGATTCGTGAGGCTCCTTACGATGTTCGGCCATTAACAGGCCCTTCAGCGGAACAGGAAAATAATAAGCATCCCAAATCAATCGTGCCCTCCGGCTCTGTAATGAAGCCAATTACAGTATTGCTAGGGTTAAAAGAGGGCATCATTACGCCGAGCGATCAATGGACCGATCCGGTTACGTACTACTATGGTCGAGGGAACGATCGAATAAAAAACGATAACGGTCATAATTACGGTGTGCTCAATCCAGTAAAGGCGATAGCTAAATCCTCGAATACGTATATGGCACGCATTGGAGAAGGTGTTGCCAAAAAGGAGGGTAACAGAGCAGTTTCGCTGTTGCAGGAGTACTATCATCAGTTTGGGTTGGGCGTGTTGACGGAAGTGGACCTACCGAGTGAGAATAAGGGCAAAGAGGATTATCTAGTTATGAATCAAAACTATGGGCCACTGGCTGCAATGGTACAAGCCTCCTTTGGTCAACAGGTACGAGCCACGACAGTTCAACTAGCTCAATACGCCGCGACTTTAGCAAATAAAGGCGTTCGGCTACAGCCTCAGCTTGTGGATAAAATCGTAGATGAAAAAGGAAACATTGTGTTTCGGCCCAAGCCTAAGGTTCTAAATAAAATCGAGCAACCGCAAGTACATTGGGATATTTTACGGAATGGAATGATACAGGTAACACAACCAGGCGGAACCTCTGTCAATGCATTTCGAGGCCTTCCCTATCAGGTAGCAGCCAAGACAGGTACATCTGAACAGGATATTTATGTTCCTGTCATTTCGACGAATTCAAAAGGAGAATCCATTACGAAATGGCACAAACACGCAAGGGTCAATAATGGTGTCATTATCGCCTATGCACCCGCGGACAAACCGAAGCTAGCAGTAGCAGTGGTTGTACCAGAGGGTGGTTATGGAGGGCGCTCTGCATCAAATATTAGTCGAGCGGTGTTTCAAGCATACGATAAATATGTGGGGTTAAGATGAGTAGCTGATGAAAGCTAGCATTTGCGCAGCAGGAGTAAAAGCCTGGCAATGCTGGCTTTTTTCTTTTTGTACATAAAGTAGTATAGATTCGAAACTCTTTTCTGGTTTTTTGTAACGAATAGGTTGTAAAAAAAGATCATTATGCTTGATTGAAATAAGCAAAGCTGGGGTACTTTATTTTGCCTTCTGATTACGAATTGCTTGGCATAGTCCTTCTCCCTGTAATAAGATATGTCATAATAATATAAATTTTCGTGAGTTATGTATAATCATAGGAAGGATGAGGAGAAGGTGCAGCATAAAAATAAGACAGTGGTGAAAGCATTAGATTTACTTTCTCTATTTCTTACTCATCCACATTTAACGTTAGCTCAATTAGTAGAATTAACCGATAAGCCAAAAACCTCTGTTCATCGTATGGCCGGGTCCCTTGAAGAGATGGGATTCCTTCGAAAGGACGAGGAGGGGCGGTATGCGCTTGGGTTAACCTTTCTACAATATGGTCAACTAGTGTCCGATCGGTTAGATATTCGCCAAATAGCTCTTCCCTGGATGAATCAGCTAAGAGAGGAAATGGGGGAAGCTGTTCATCTTATTATGAAGGATGGACTGGATGCCATTTATGTCGAGAAGCTAGATACCAAGCATCCGGTGCGATTGTATACGAAAGTAGGGAGGCGCTCTCCTTTGTATGCGGGGGCCTGTTCACGGATTATTTTAGCGTTTCTTTCTGATGCAGAGGTTGAAGAATATCTGGAAAACGTTCGATTTGAGCGTATTGCTAAAGGAACCATTACGAACGGCAGGGAGCTATTGAAAAAGCTGGAAGAGTCTCGTCAAAATTTTTATACGATCAGTTACTCGGAATTAGAGAACGAAACGGTCTCCGTGGCGGCTCCTATTTTTGATCATCGGGGCAAACTAATAGCTGGTCTTAGTGTTGCAGGTCCTGAGGTGCGCTTTCAGCCTGATAAACTACCTTTGCTAATTAAAGAAACAACGGAGACAGCCGAACGAATCTCGCGTGCACTTGGTGGGCAAAGAGAGTATCCGCGACATCGATGGACCCAGCTGGCATAGCTTTCACTAGATGATAAAGCTGATAGAAGCAGAATCACAAAACTACCTAGCGATTTGTTAGGTAGTTTTTTTCTGTAAATTGCTTCTTGTCAATCTATTAAACTAAATCTATAATGAGTAAAAATATAAAAAATGGAACGATTATTCCGAATTTCGGAACGAGTAATGCTGGCATTTCCAGATATCGCAATGTACAAGTCAAAGGGAGGGGAAGCAATGTATCGCGTAGATTTGAATTGTGATTTGGGAGAGAGCTTTGGTGCGTATCAGATGGGAAACGATGAAGAGATTCTTGCATTTATTAGCTCGGCAAATATCGCTTGCGGTTATCATGCAGGAGATCCATCTACCATGCGCCAAACCGTTCACATGGCTCTGGAAAAAGGAGTTGCGATTGGGGCACATCCAGGGCTGCCCGATTTAATCGGCTTTGGCCGCCGTACGATGGACATTTCACCACGTGAGGCACATGATATGGTGCTATACCAGATAGGAGCCCTATATGCCTTTGTGAAAGCGCAGGGGGGTGTTCTGCATCATGTGAAGCCCCATGGAGCTTTGTACAATATGGCGGCACAAAGTGAGAGCTTGGCCGAAGCGATTGCAGAAGCCGTATATAGCTTGGATTCAGAATTAATTTTGTACGGGCTATCGGGAAGCCGATTGCTTAAGGCAGCCGAAAAGCTTGGCTTACGCAGTGCCCATGAGGTATTTGCTGATCGCACCTATCAAAGCGATGGATCACTTACCTCCCGCCGACAGCCCAATGCCGTTTTAACTGACACGGATGCAGCGGTCAGCCAAGTAATTCGAATGGTTAAAGAAGGGAAAGTTACCTCACAGCAAGGAACAGATGTTAGGATTCAAGCGGATACCGTCTGCATTCACGGTGATGGAGCTCATGCGCTATCCTTTGCCAGACAGATCCGATCACAATTGGAAAACGAGCAGATCAGAGTTGAAACGGTAGGACATCAAGCGTAAGGCTACGTACAAGAGTAAACAACAATCTTTTACCAAATAGAGATAGACAGGTAGATTCCATGAGATAAAGGGAGGGTGTACATGTTATCACTGATCGGAATTTTAATTGTTATTGTCGGATTTGCTTTACGCTTTAATCCACTACTCGTTGTTACAGTGGCAGGGATTGCTACGGGACTTGCAGGGAATTTATCGTTTGAACAAATCTTAATTACATTTGGAGAAGCCTTTGAAAAGAACCGCTATTTATCGTTGTTTATTTTAACATTGCCAATTATCGGTCTATTAGAACGATACGGGCTAAAGGAACAGTCACAGCGATTAATTCGCAAAGTAAAAGCGGCTACTACGGGTCGATTGCTGATTTTGTATCTATTTGTACGAGAAGTCACTGCCATGCTAGGACTAACCAGCTTAGGTGGACATGCTCAAATGGTTCGTCCGTTGGTAGCGCCGATGGCAGAAGGAGCAGCCGAGAACAAACACGGTCAATTGCCTAAAGAGCTAAGCGACAAGATTAAGGCTCAATCAGCAGCTACAGATAATATTGGTTTATTTTTTGGAGAAGACATTTTTATTGCTTTTGGTGCCGTCCTATTGATGCATGGCTTCTTCCAACAAAACGGCATCTCACTTGAACCTCTTCATATAGCAGTATGGGGGATTCCAACTGCAATTGCGGCCTTTTTGATTCATGGCACAAGATTATATTTATTTGATGGAAAAATCAGAAGATACATGGAAGAAAGCAAACAACTGCGCAAAAGTGCGTAGTATTACATGGAAGGGAAGGTGATCGCTATGTTCATCCAGTTAGATTTTATCTATTATCTTGCCGGCGTGTTTCTTGTCATTATTTCGATTTTAGCGTTAAGAGATAAAAGCAATCCCCGTCGTTTTACCACCTCCCTTTTCTGGGCCTTATTTGCCTTTTCCTTTTTAGGAGGCAAGCTAGTATCTTCCTTAGTCATGGGCATCATTGTGTTGTTAATGGCGCTTATTGCTGGTTTGGGCGGAGTACGTTTGGGAACGTATCAGCAAACAACGGATGAACAAAGAGAGGCTAGCGCCAAACGTTTTGGGAATCGTTTGTTTATCCCCGCACTATTGATCCCGGTTGTGACCGTAATTGGTAGTGTTTTATTGAAAAATGCCAAAATAGGCGAAATATTTTTACTAGATCAGCAGAACGTTACGCTGGTGAGCTTAGGAGTCGCTTGTTTAGTCTCGTTAGTGGTAGCGATGAGCATTACCAAGACAAAAGGTATTCAGCCAGTAAAAGAGTCGCGTCGTTTGCTGGATGCGATCGGCTGGGCTGCTGTCCTGCCGCAAATGCTAGCCACATTGGGAGCATTATTTGGAGCCGCAGGGGTGGGCACAGTGATCGCTGATCTAGTAAGTTCTGCGATTCCGGTGGATAATCGTTTCCTAGTTGTCGTTGCATATGTATTGGGGATGGCCTTGTTCACGATGGTAATGGGGAATGCATTTGCTGCCTTTCCCGTCATGACTGCTGGGATTGGGCTACCCTTGTTAGTGCAAATGCACGGTGGAAACCCAGCCGTGTTGGGGGCAATTGGTATGTTTTCTGGGTATTGTGGCACGTTGCTTACTCCGATGGCAGCCAATTTTAATATTGTTCCGGCGGCCCTATTAGATTTGCCTGATAAAAATGCGGTGATAAAAGCGCAGGCTCCGACTGCTTTATTGCTGTTAGGAATTAATATCTTTCTAATGTACTATTTGCTATTTTAGGAGGAATATCATGGTGAAGAAAGTTTTGTTAACCGGTTTTGATCCTTTTGGTGGGGAACAAATCAATCCTGCATGGGAAGCAGTGCAACAATGCTACAAGCTTGATATTCCTAATGTTGAGGTAATCATCAAACAAATTCCCACTGTCTTTCATCGTTCTCTGGAGGTCTTGGAGAGCAGCATGGCCGAGGTACAGCCTGACGTCGTGATTTGTGTCGGACAGGCGGGCGGACGCCCGGACATCACCGTAGAACGGCTAGCGATTAATGTAGACGATGCCCGCATTCCAGATAATGAGGGGAATCAACCAATCGATCAGCCCATTATAGAAGAAGGTCCGGTAGCTTACTGGTCTACGTTGCCGATCAAAGCGATTGTCAAAGAGGTTCGGTTGGCAGGGATTCCTGCCTCCGTTTCTCAGACAGCCGGTACATTTGTTTGTAATCATCTCTTTTATGGTTTAGCTCATCTGATAGCTACGCGTTTTACAAGGACAAAAGGCGGCTTTATTCATATTCCCTATTTACCTGAACAGGCCGTTCGGTTTCCTGGACAGCCAAGCATGGGCTTAATGAGCGTGAAAAAGGCTTTGGAGGTTATCGTTCGTACCAGTGTAGGAGTTGAGCAGGATATTAAGGCGATTGAAGGACAGATCAGTTAGAGAGAAATGGTAGAGGTGATCAGGTGCAACAGCCAGATAAACAGATAGAAGGACAAGCGATCGAGCAAAAATGGTCTGTTCAGATTCTACCGCTGGGAGATGCAGCCGTGCTGGTGCAATTCCAATTAGCGGATAATGAGAATGCGGATATTTACCAGCTTGTACAGGCTTTTGCTACTCATATCGAACAGCATCCATTTCCCGGCATGATTGAATTTGTACCGGCTTTTACAAGCGTGGCGATTTATTATGATCCTATCATGGTTAAACAGGTAGTGAACCAACAGACAAACAGCACCGCGTATGAGATCGTAGTGAATAAAGTAAATGGGATGTTAGCAGGGCATACAAGCCAGTTAGAGCGACAATCACGGTTAATTGAGATTCCTGTCTGCTACGGGGGAGAATATGGGCCAGATTTAGAAGAGGTAGCCAACTATCATCAGATTACTCCAGAAGAAGTTATTCGTATTCACTCGTCAGCTTTGTATAAGGTTTACATGATCGGTTTTGCACCTGGGTTCCCGTACCTAGGTGGAATGTCCACTGAAATAGCTACGCCAAGGAGAGCTTCTCCACGCTTACAGATTCCTGTTGGCTCAGTAGGTATTGGTGGAGAACAGACGGGGGTCTATCCAATCGAAACACCAGGTGGATGGCAGTTGATTGGTCGGACTCCTCTTGCGTTGTTTCGTGCCAAGCAGAATCCGCCTAGTTACTTACGAGCAGGTGATACAGTTCGTTTCCGCCCGATTACCCAGCAGGAATATCTGGAGTGGGGAGGGGAACAGTCATGAGCATACGTGTAATCAAACCGGGATTACTCACATTAATTCAAGATCAAGGGCGGTTTGGATTTCGAAAATATGGGGTTGTGACTAGCGAAGCGATGGACCCTTTAGCCTTACGGATTGCCAACATGCTAGTGGGCAATTCAGAGCAGCTTGCAACCTTAGAGATGACACTGACAGGAGCAGAGTTAGCTTTTGAGCACGATAGCCTCATTGCAATTACAGGGGCAGATTTGTCTTTTACAATCAATGGTGAACGTTTACCTATGTGGCGTCCTATTTTTATCAGAGCGGGTACAGTCATGAAAGGTGGAGGCTGTCGGACGGGCTGTCGCGCTTATGTAGCTGTTGCAGGTGGTATCGAGGTTGAGCAGGTGCTAGGTAGCCGCAGTACATATGCTCGTGCTGGAATGGGAGGCTATCAGGGCAGAAGCTTGCAGGCAGGTGACTATCTATCAGTAGGTGAGCAAGCTGATGTGACGCGGGCTTTTCTAAAGAATTGGCACCAGAGGTTAGCGAAGAAGACATCTGTGGAAAGTTGGGCAAGTGTGGATTGGAGTGTTAGTGTTGAATGCCTAGCAACGTACCGAAGAAATCCGCAAGTGCGCATTAGTCGGGGAACCCATTTTTCCTTGTTTACCCCAGAGAGCCAACAGCATTTATTTCATTCCTCCTATAAAATCACACCTCAATCTGATCGCATGGGGTATCGTCTTCAAGGAGCTGTTCTTCAATTGGCAGAACCGATTGAGTTATTATCGGAGGCTGTAGCCTTTGGGACCATTCAAGTACCGGCAGAGGGGTATCCCATTATTTTACTTGCCGATCGACAGACGACGGGAGGCTATCCGCGGATTGGTCAGGTTGCTACAGTCGATTTACCAATTCTGGCACAGATGAGACCCGGGGAGGAGATCATGTTTACAGAGATAAGCAGGGACGAATCGGAACAGCTATTGGTAGAGCGGGAACAATTTATTATTGAGCTGCGGCAGGGAATCCATTTGCAAATGAAACGGTAGTCATTGTGTTTATTCCTTTACGAAATGCTCGTTTTCACATCGAAGCATATTCTTGTGCATGTCGCAGGAAATATGCTTTTTTTATTTAATTCCAACTTGACAGATAGGAATTATGTGATTAAACTCAAATACAAAGTTTCCTAATTTTTGGTGTCTACCAAAATTTGGAACAGGCATGAAGGAGGCAAACGGTATGTCTGAACAGCAGGCAAGTCGACAAGACCTATGGATGCAGAAAATTTCAGATGCTTTGAAAGGTATTGAGTATGGCTCCGTGCATATTACGATTCATGATTCGAACATTACACAAATTGAGCGAGTAGAGCGTCATCGTTATTCGTTAGAAAAGAAAGAATTTTCGAAAAAACAAAAAGGATAGAGTGCCGATCGGACAACCGAAGGCTCCTTACGTTCGCCAGTGGAGAGTGAACGGGAGGAGTCTTTTTTGTATACAAGCGCAACATGCCGCACTTGACAATTAGAGAAGATGAAGGGGGTAACTCAATGAAAAAAAGCACTACAACCATAACCAAAGCAACATGTTTAAGCAGTAAAAAGCGACTGAGGTGGCTAACCTGTCTTCTTTCCGGTAGCTTGGCGCTTGTACTGGCTGGGTGCGGAGGGGGAGCATCCTCGACAGGCTCAGAAGATAAGGGAGCCAAAACAGCAGGCACTGCTACAGCCGTTTCTAGCAATAATCAATCCTCCTCAAAGCCAATTGAGCTGCTAAATGTCTCCTATGATCCGACACGTGAATTTTATCAGGATTATAATAAAAGCTTTGCTGATTACTGGAAAAGTAAAACAGGCCAAACCGTGACCATAAAGCAATCGCATGGTGGCTCCGGCAAGCAATCACGCTCGGTTATTGATGGATTGGAAGCTGATGTTGTCACGCTGGGTCTCGCTTATGACATTGATGCGATTGCGAAAAAGGGACTGATTCAAAAGGAATGGCAATCGCGCTTGGAACAAAAAAGCTCGCCCTACACCTCTACCATTGTGTTTCTTGTTCGTAAGGGGAATCCAAAGCAGATTAAGGATTGGAGCGATCTGCTAAAACAAGACGTTCAAGTAATCACACCTAATCCGAAAACCTCAGGAGGGGCAAGATGGAATTACTTAGCCGCTTGGGGCTATGCCAAACAGCTCAACCACAACAGTGACGAAAAGGCGAAAGAATTTGTACAGCAGTTATTCAAGCAGGTGCCTGTTCTAGATTCAGGAGCGCGCGGTTCCACAACGACTTTTGTAGAGCGGGGGATTGGCGATGTACTTCTTGCTTGGGAAAATGAAGCGTTTTTGGCTATCAATGAAATCGGGAAGGACAAAGTGGAGATTGTCGTGCCCTCCGTCAGTATTTTAGCTGAGCCACCAGTGACCATTGTAGATAAAATCACTGAGAAAAAAGGAACGAAAGAGGTAGCAGAGGCTTATTTAAAATACTTGTATTCGGAGGAAGGGCAGAAAGTGGCGGCTCAGAACTTTTACAGACCACGAGTAGAGTCGGTGGCCAAAGCATATGCGAATCAATTTCCTCCTATCAAGCTCTTCACAATTGAAGAGATAGCTGGAAGCTGGCAAGAAGCTCACCAAGCTCATTTTGCCGATGGGGGAATTTTTGACCAAATCTATCAGCCATAATCGGTAATAGACGAAACTGACACAAGGTGGTGTAAAAATGAAAAACATCCGGAAACAGTCAAGTATCATACCGGGATTCGGTCTATCGCTAGGGTATACGGTTGTCTATGTGAGCCTTCTTGTGCTGTTTCCTTTATCTGTGCTTGTGCTATCGACTAGCTCTCTTAGCTGGGATCAATTTCTATCTATTGTACTTGCTGACCGAGTGATAGCATCCTATAAGCTTAGTTTTTTAGCCGCTCTTGGGGCCGCCTTAGTAAATACAGTGTTTGGCTTACTGATCGCTTGGGTACTGGTTCGGTATCGCTTCCCTGGTAAAAAAATTCTTGATGGACTGGTTGATCTGCCCTTTGCCCTGCCCACTGCGGTAGCTGGTATTTCACTAACAGCGGTTTATGCACCTAATGGTTGGATCGGTCAATATATTGAGCCACTGGGTATTAAGGTTGCCTTTACTTCACTTGGGATTACGATTGCCTTCATCTTTATCGGAATTCCGTTCGTGATCCGCACTGTTCAACCTGTATTGCATGATGTAGATCGGCAAATGGAAGAGGCAGCCGCGAGTTTGGGTGCCACTCGCTGGGTTACGTTTTGGCGGGTTATTTTCCCTCAGCTCGTACCTGCTTTGCTAACAGGGTTCACGTTAGCCCTAGCTAGAGCAGTTGGGGAGTATGGATCTGTTGTATTCATATCAGGAAATATGCCGATGAAAACGGAAATAACGCCGCTTTTAATCATGACAAAGCTGGAGCAGTTTGATTATGCAGGTGCAACAGCAATTGCTTCGGTCATGCTTCTGCTATCATTTGTTATTCTGCTTTTGACCAATATCCTACAGTGGTGGAGTCGGAGAATGTACCGGATGGACATATAAAAAGGGGAGGATACAACATGTCATTATCTAACCAGCCTGATATTGCTAAACATCCAGGGGCTTGGTTCATGATCGTACTCTCCGTGCTGTTTTTAGGATTGTTTTTGATTGTGCCGCTGTTATCAGTGTTTACGGAGGCACTAAAGCACGGCTTCCAACCATTTTGGGAGGCGATTGCCGAGCCAGATGCGGTAGCAGCTATACAGCTTACCCTGTTGGTTGCCGCCATTTCTGTTCCACTAAATACGGTGTTTGGGATTGCGGCGGCTTGGGCAATTGCTAAATATCAGTTTCCGGGGAAAAGCATTTTACTTACCCTCATTGATTTGCCTGTAGCTGTCTCTCCTGTTATCTCGGGGTTTTTGTTTGTTTTGTTATTTGGTACGCAAGGATTGCTGGGACCATGGTTAGAAGCCTACGATATCAAGATCATCTTTGCGGTTCCAGGTATTATTGTAGCAACCATGTTTGTTACTTTTCCCTATGTAGCGCGAGAGTTGATTCCTGCCATGCAATCGCTGGGCAACGATGAAGAGGAAGCGGCTTTGTCACTTGGAGCGACGGGATGGCAAACCTTTTGGCGGGTCACATTGCCTAATCTCAAATGGGGCCTGTTATATGGGATTATTCTCTGTAATGCACGCGCCATGGGCGAATTTGGTGCAGTATCCGTCGTATCAGGGCATATCCGTGGGATGACGAACACAGTGCCGCTGCAAGTGGAAATTTTGTATAACGAATATAATTTTGTAGCAGCCTTTGCGGTAGCCACTCTATTAGCCTTTTTAGCTATTGTGACACTGATTATCAAGAGCATAATGGAGTGGAAAGCAGAGCGGCAATACAAGCAAAGGAAGGCAGACGCACCTGTCTGGGGCTATGAAACGGGGGAGAGTGTACATGGGCATTGAAATTAAACAGGTATCCAAAAGCTTCGGGACGTTTTCTGCCCTTGATCATATTAACCTACAGATTCCAAGTGGAGAGCTAGTTGCACTATTGGGACCTTCAGGATCGGGAAAAACTACCTTGCTGCGGCTCATTGCTGGTCTTGAGCAAATGGAGCGAGGAGTTATCCGCTTTGATGGAGTAGATGCTACACAAAAAACGGTTCAGGAAAGAAGAGTTGGATTTGTTTTTCAGCATTATGCTCTATTTCGCCACATGAGCGTTTTTGATAATATTGCCTTTGGTTTACAGGTGCGTCCTCGTGCAAAGCGTCCTTCTAAAAACAGCATGCGAGCAAAGGTGATGGAACTTCTCCGTTTAGTCCAATTGGATGGATTAGAATCACGTTTCCCCGGTCAACTGTCTGGCGGGCAACGACAACGAGTGGCATTAGCTCGTGCATTGGCAATTGAACCAAGCGTATTATTATTGGATGAACCGTTTGGGGCACTCGACGCGCAGGTACGTCAGGAACTGCGTCGCTGGCTGAAGCGATTGCATCATACGTTGAAAATCACTACTGTGTTCGTGACACATGATCAAGAAGAAGCCCTAGAGATGGCAGATCAAGTGGTAATTATGAATAAGGGTAAAATTGAACAAGTGGGCACGCCGATCGAAGTCTACCAGAATCCTAGCAATCCCTTTGTTTACAGCTTTTTAGGAAGGGTCAATCAATTTCGTGTCTGTGGACATGAAGGGACTATTCACATGGGACAGCTAGCATGGAAATCAGAAGAAGTTTTGAACTGGAATCATACCGAAGCGATTGGGTACATCAGGCCCCATCAAATGGAGCTATCGAGTATTCCAAAAGGGGAGGGCTGGGCGGAAGCTACAGTATTACATGTCTCATTATTGGGCCCGCTTGTCCGATTGGAATGCCGGCTAGCGGAAGATGGTACGCTGTTTGAATTAGAGCTAAGTGGAGAACGGTATCAAGAGCTTTGGAAGGATTCTTCTCGGTCGTTGTATGTAAATCTTACATCCCTTCGATTTTTTCCTATCAAGCCAGCTCAACAGCAAGCGATTAAAAGAGTGAATCCCCAGTCTGTTTCACTTACGATGTCAGGGGTTAAGGTGTGAGGAAAACGAAAAAACCAACCATCGCAGACGCTTTGGTTGGTTTTTGCTTTGTTTTTATAATCCAGCAGGTAGCTGATGCTGAGAGTAGATTTCTAATAAGTGAAGAACATCGTCAATTTGATCGGTCTGCAACAAGGTCTGTAATGCTTCTGGAGAAGAAAGAACCGCTGTTAGCTGAGCCAATGCGCGCAGATGGGTTTCATTATCTATAGCAGCTAGTACAATAAATAGCTGTGCCGAATGCTCCGGTCTTTCTGAGAAGGATACGGGATGCTTCAATTGTAGGAAGCTCATGCTCAAACGTTGAACACCATCCTGTGGCCTAGAATGCGGAATAGCAATTTTCGGCGCGATTACAATGTATGATCCATGATCATACACAGAGCGAATCATGGCGTCTACATAAGATGGGAGAATACTTCCATTGCGAACTAAAGGTGCTGATGCAAGCCGAATCGCTTCTTCCCAATTGGCAACGGTTCGTGCCACCTGAATCTGGTCCCTCGTGAGGATGTCTGCAACAGTGGGCTTATAGGTAAGCTCCTTATGTAACGCAGCAGGTTCCAGTAGGTACTCCTTTAGATCTTGATGGAGAGCTTCTTCATTTTCTATCACCGCATGACGACGAATAATAGACATCATGCCTTCTAACGACTCTGTCGGCTGTTTATCTTTGTCAGAAATATACGCTCCTACTCGTCTTAATAAGCGAGCTTTTTCCGCGTCATTAAGAATGGGATTTACCACATAAACAGGTGCATCGCTTTTGGTCAGGGTGGTAGTAGAAAAGATCAGATCAACATCATAAGAGTGAGCTTCATACTCTCGTAAGGAAACCGTTTTACAAATGTCTATAGAAGAGAATAGGTTTTCTAATTGGTTTTGCAGAATTAGTGAGGTGCCAATACCATTTGGACACACGATCAGTGCTTTTTTCCGTGGTGCCGGATTGGCTCCTTGTTTACGTAGCCACGCTCCAAAATGCATCGAAATATAAGCGATCTCGTCTTCACATACCCTTTGCCCAACTAGCTGTTCAAAATGAACAATAACCTTCTGTGTTAATAAGAAAATCTCATGATAGTGCGTTTTAATGGAATCGATCAGCGGATTATCCATATTAATTCCATACTTGATTCGATAGAAGGCAGGCTTAAGGTGTAGCATTAAATCGCGTTTCAGCCCTTCCGGATTTTCAAACATAATGCAAGCGAACTTTTGAAAATCAGTAATCATACGCTGAACGGCTTCCAACAGCATTTGAGTATGAGAATTCTCCTGATCGGAATGATATTGGTTCATCACACGAGCACCTAAGAGATGCGTAGCAATGTAATAGGTTTCATCCTCTGGTATATCAATGTGCAGAGTTTTAGACAATTCATTGCTGATATAGGTCGCCGCTTCAAAATGCTTTGTCTTTTTCAAAACCTCTTTCTCTTCCATATCAATTGTGACATGCTGCCCACGACTGAAGCGCTTACGGAACAGATGGATGTGAATACTTAAGCTCTCCAGAACTTCATCAGTATATTGAATGCCTAATAGGCGCTCGCAAACAGATAAAGCCTCGCGGATTACTTGAATTTCTTTTGTTTTCAAGAAATCCTCTTGCTGTTCCTCTTCTACCATGGAAGTAGAATACGCCATGGTTTGAATGTGGGAGATGAGTTCATTCCAGCTTTGGGTTGTTACGGCCTGAGAGAGATAGAAAATGAGTGCCTTTCGCTTATCCTGTTCCTCGCCCTGAATAAAGTAGCCTTGCTTGCGGTCAAAATGGAGCGATATATGAAAGGCCTGAAGCTCCGTTTTTAATTTTTTTAAATCATCCAGGGTGGTGTTGCGACTAACACCTAGCCGATTCATCAAATCTTCAAGCAGGATTCGTCCTTCCCGGGTTAAGAGATAAATGGTTAGCCAAGCCTTACGTTCCTTAACGGAATACTCATATTGCCATTTCTTCATTCCTTGCAGCTTATCAGGTATTTTTTGCTTGGTTTGTTCGTCTATATAGTAGCCAGTGCTTCGGATATATTGAACAGCAGGGAGTTGATTTTCTTCCAGCCAATCGTTTATTTTGTTCATATCATAATAAAGTGTACGTTTCGAAATTCCTTGAGATTCTAAGAGCTCCTGTACTGTTACATATGAGTCAGCTTGCATCATTTTATGCAAAATCGCAGCGCTTCGTTTATCGAGCGACATGGATACAACCTCCTTTGCCAGTTGATCTGTTGCCAAGTATTTTGCAAAGATTGGATAGAAGCAAAAGATGATCGATATGATTACCTTCTATTAGGCTCATTATAAAGCAGGATGGCTTCATTAGAGAAGACCAAAAACTAGTAATCTTTTGTGCATAAGTTGGACTATTATTCATAAGATTATTCAGTGCGCGCTCAATTTCTTAACACGCAATCGTTTTTAGGTATGATAAGAAAAGTAGATTATCATGGATAAAATATAGAGATAGAATTCTCTTAGCAGGAGGAATTTTACATGCAGAAAATTGGAGTTGGTATTGTTGGATACGGTCCGTCAGCTACCACCTTTCATGTTCCATTTCTACAAGCATCAGAGCATTATGAGATTGTGGCTGTCCTATCTTCCAAACCAGAAAAGGTAAGAGCAGACCTAGGAGATGTGCAGGTGGCTTCACAATTACATGAGCTATTGCAAAATCCCAAAGTGGAATTGGTCATCATTACGACGCCTACATCGCTTCATTACGAAATGGTAAAAGAAGCGATACATGCAAAGGTACATATTGTGGTTGAGAAACCGTTTGTGGTAACAACCAGACAGGCAGATGAACTAATTGAGCTAAATAAGCTGACAGGCAAGGTACTAAGTGTTTATCAAAACAGACGGTGGGATAATGATTTTTTGACAATCCAACGCTTATATCAGGAAGGCCGACTAGGTGAAATCTATCATTTTGAATCTCATTATGATCGGTATCGGCCCGAAGTTCGTGATCGGTGGAGAGAAAACGCAGGGCCAGGCTCCGGTATTTTGTATGATCTAGGCTCTCACCTGTTAGATCAGGCTATTATGATGTTTGGAATGCCCAAAGCGGTTACAGCAGATGTACAGGCACAGCGACCTGGGGCTAAAACAGATGATTATTTTCATGTCATCCTGCATTATGATCGCTTGCGAGCGATTTTACACGCGGGCATGCTGACAGTTCAACCGGGGCCGCGTTTTCAGGTGCATGGTGATAAGGGAAGTTATATGAAGTTTGGATTTGATGTACAGGAGGGGGCTATCCGAGACAATCAGCCGCTCAACGCTCCCCATTGGGGTCAGGAAGAAAAAGAATGGTACGGAGAGTTAACCACGATGGTTGAAGGTAAGCCTGTGACAGAAAAAATCGTCTCAGAAAGGGGATCTTATCACCGTTATTATGATCAGCTATATGAGGCAATTCGTTTAGGCAAGCATGTACCCGTTCATGCAGAACAGGCGCGAATGAATATTTTTCTAATTGAAGCGGCTTTTAAAAGCAGTCGGGAAGGTCGGACGATTTATCTAGATTGATCCACAGAGATTGTGGATCTTTCACTACATTGGTAAAGCTTGTGCAATCCTTCACAGAACGGACATCCAAAAGAAGGGGGAAGGCTGAGTTCCCCTTCTATAATAGGGGTAACCTAAGGAGAATGGTGGAAGGAATGGGGAGAAGAGATGGATCCATTTAAAAAACAAGAAAAGGGATTATTTATTCTTTGCATGGTGGTAGCTGTCATTATGCTATTATCCTTTGCAAGGAAGTTCTTTTAACTTGAAGCGGTCATTTACGTAAAAACGTTTCTGGATTTTTCATAAATATATGAAATCTTTGCTGATCTACATGCTACAATGATAATAAAGAACCGATATAACAAGGAGGCCATATGATGTTTGATAAAATGGTGATAGCTTTGGATGGTTCGCAGTTAAGTCCAAAAGTACAGGAAGCGGCGATTCTATTTGCCCGTGAGAATAAATCCTCGCTCACTTTTGTGCATGTTGTAAAAGAATTACCTGCCTATGTAACTAGTCAATTCGTATTTATGGTTCATGACGTTCAAACTGAATATCTGGAAGAAGCCAAAAAATACGGTCAAGAATTACTAGATCAAGCATGCGAAGCGGCAGAAAAAGAAGGAGTTCAATGTGAAGCTATCCTGCTTCAAGGAGACCCAGCTAACGAATTGCTCGCTTTGGTTAAAGAAAAGAATGCTGACCTCATCATGATGGGTAGTCGCGGGTTGGGAGATTTTAAAGAATTGATGCTAGGTAGCGTTAGTCATCGTATTACACAATTAGCACCGTGCCCGGTCTTTATTATTAAATAAGCAGCTAGCAATAAGAGCTTTATCACGCAGCAGAAGCGCGATAAAGCTCTTATTATGATTACATATTGCTGATTTCTAGCGGCGAGGCTTTTTACCGAATAGAATCGTCAGGTCAATGGTTATTTCTGCTACATTCATTTGTAGAAATGCTTCCATTTCTTCTCCCGTTGCTCCCCAGGATAATGGAGTCATCTGAAGCAGAGCTTCGATGGAGGTTTGATCTAAAGCAAAACAATAGCGGACTCGCTTTACATCTACAAGCTGAAAGTGACTTTTAAAGAGAGCCAGTGTGTTATTGTTGGAGTACTCCTGCCTATTCGGTTCCTTGTAAAAAGCCTCTCTCAATTCCTTCAGGTAATCTCTATTAGGGATGACCTTTATGACCATACCGTCATCAGCCATCATTCTTATAAATTCAGAGTAATTAGATGGTGATAATATATTTAAAATATAATCAAATCGTTCACTAGCAAAGGGGCAATGTGCTATATCTGTAACGCACCAGACTGCATTTGGATACTCCCGCGAAGCCATGCTAATACCTTCTTTAGAAATATCTATACCTACTCCTAAAGCCTTACCTGTATGATGTTTGCTTATTTTTGCCTGAATGCTAGATAAATGCGAGCCTTCTCCGCATCCAGCATCTAGTATACTGATCCGTTCCTTCTTGGTTTCGGTCATGATCCTTTCGCTTATGATTTCATTCAAAGGATCAAAAAATCCACCTTTGCAAATAGTCCTTCTGGATGTAAACATTTGTTTCCTGTATTTTGTGCTTGAAGCTCTCGTTAATAAATTGATATATCCATGACCAGAGAGATCAAAATTATGACCCTTCATGCATAGCAGACTTTTTCGATGAACCATTCGCATTTGATTTTTACAAACCGGGCATCTAAAGATATCTTCAGACTCTAAAATCAGATTGGTACATTCTCTGGAACTCTTTGTTTTGGACACAAAAACACCTCATTCATTCGTAGTCGGTGAATGAAAAAAGGCACAGTCAAATAAACCCAAGCCATTTTTGAAAAAAATGGTTGAGAATAACATGAACTGTACCTCACATTACCGTAGACGAATGAATTTGATGATCATAATGTTCAAAACTCCTCTGTGATAAAGTAAAAGGCTTTCACCCAGCTTTTATTGTAGCATATTTCGCTGTAATCAAACGAATTCTCCCTGTTACCAGGCTTATTTTTAATCTTGAGATGTTATTTCGTTGAAGAGCGTAATCTCCTGTTGACTTGGGAGATGATTAGAGTTTATTATATACCCACGGGGGTATAAAACTCCTTTACATGTAAATGTGGTTGAGATATTTTTTTACTTTGATTAATACCCCATAGGGTATCTTTCGTTCTGATACAGGAAATGACATTCAACATACAAAGGAGCCAACAACTTATGAAAAAGAAAATCATCATAGTAGGTGGAGTAGCAGGTGGAGCAACAGCGGCAGCAAGATTGCGTCGGTTAAGTGAGCGGCATGAGCTGATTATGGTTGAACGGGGTGAACATATCTCGTATGCCAATTGCGGTCTTCCCTATTATATTGGTGGAGTCATCGAGCAACGTAGCAAGCTCTTTTTACAAACAGTGGAGGGAATGTCTCAGCGTTTTAATATGGATATTCGCATTCGAAGCGAGGTTACTCATATTAACCGGGAGAAAAAGACGGTTACGATTCACAATCTGCAAACCAAAGAGATCTACGAAGAGAGCTACGATGTTCTGATCCTGTCTCCGGGTGCAAAACCGATACGACCTGCTATTCCAGGAATTGATGAGGCAAAGCAATTATTCACATTGCGAAGTGTTCCAGATACGGATGCGATTAAAAGCTATGTCGATCAACAACAGCCTACTCGTGCCGTTGTTATTGGCGGCGGATTTATTGGTGTAGAAATGGCAGAGAATCTGTCCGAGCGTGGACTTGATGTTACGCTAGTCGAAATGGGTAAGCAGGTTATGGCACCACTTGATATTGAAATGGCTGCTGTGGTACACGAGCATATGCGGGCTAAAGGCATTACACTGCTTTTGCAGGATGGAGTGGAGGCTTTTGGCGATCAAGGAAGGATTGTTCGTCTCAGCAGTGGGCGTGAATTAGTGACAGACATGATCATTTTAGCTATTGGTGTACAGCCTGAGACTCAACTAGCAAAGGAAGCGGGTCTTTCCGTAGGGGTACGTGGAGCTATTCGTGTCAATAAGCACATGCAAACGGATGATCCAGCCATTTATGCGATTGGCGATGCGGTAGAGGTAACAGACTATATTAATAAGCAGCCGACGCACATACCGCTAGCATGGCCGGCCAATCGCCAAGGACGCTTAGTAGCAGATCATATTAATGGTCACGATGTTCAATATAACGGCACACTTGGTACGTCAATTGCGAAAGTGTTTGATCTTACTGTCGCCACTACAGGAAATAATGAAAAAACCTTACTGCGAGCTGGAATTGAATATACAGCCATCCATGTCCATCCTACTTCTCATGCTGGATATTACCCGGGAGGAGCGCCTATTTGGATGAAGTTAGTTTTTGATAAAACAACAGGCAAACTCTACGGCGCGCAGGCCGTTTCAGCAGATGGAGCTGATAAACGGATTGACGTGATTGCAACAGCGATAAAAGGAGGATTAACAATTCACGACCTTCCTGATCTGGAGCTGGCTTATGCTCCTCCCTATTCCTCTGCTAAAGATCCGGTTAATATGATAGGATATGTAGCCAGCAATATTGCTGACGGCTTAGTTGACATTGTGCAATGGCATGAGATAGATCAGATTGTAGCAGATGGAGGATTACTGGTTGACGTACGAGAGCCAATTGAAAGAGAAGCGGGTTATATCAAGGGCTCTATTAATATTCCTCTGCCAGAGCTACGCAATCGCCTTGCTGAGCTGCCAAAGGATCAGACGATCTATGTATCCTGCCAAGTAGGGTTACGCGGATATTTAGCGGCCCGTCTGCTTAGTGAATACGGCTATCAGGTAAAAAACGTAGATGGTGGATATAAAACATATCGGATGGGCAAATCGACAGAAGAAACGACTGAACCAAGAAAAGAGGATGTAGCACCAGCGGCAGGAGAATCCGCTGGAAAACCTGCAACAGAGGCTCAATCACAATCAAAGCGCACCGATATATCAGCATCTAACATAGATAGTCCGGCGATTACGATTGATGCATGTGGGTTACAATGTCCCGGTCCTATTATGCAGGTTTTCCAGGCTGTATCAGGAGCCCAAGACGGACAAATAATTGAAGTAAAAGCCACCGATCCTGGATTTATGGCTGATATTGCCGCGTGGTGCAATAAAACAGGGAATACCCTTCTCTCTTCCGAATATAGCAATAAAGTAGCTCATGTGTTTATTCAAAAGGGGACAAACATGCCCACCTCAATAGCAGAAGCTGCTATGCAAAAGGCCAACACTGAAAAGCAAATGGATAAAACCGGAGCTACAATGGTCGTATTTAGTGGTGATTTAGATAAAGCGATGGCTTCGTTTATCATTGCATCTGGAGCGGCTTCTATGGGGAAAAAGGTGACGATGTTCTTCACCTTCTGGGGACTAAACATCTTGCGTCGTGAACACGCGCCGGAAGTTGAGAAGGATACACTGGAAAAAATGTTTGGAATGATGATGCCAAAAGGGGCCAATAAACTAACCTTGTCGAAGCTGAACATGGCTGGAATGGGAACTAAAATGATGCAGCATGTTATGGAGAAGAAAAATGTAGATTCCCTAGAGACCCTCATGAAGAATGCTAAAGCGGCAGGAGTTAAGTTGGTAGCGTGCGCCATGAGCATGGATATTATGGGGATTAAACAAGAAGAATTAATTGACGGAGTAGATGTAGCCGGAGTTGCTTCATATCTGAGCGATGCACAGGAATCGGGACTTAATTTGTTTATTTAAGAGGAAAGATAATGAAATAGGTGAGGTGAAACGGCATGGACTATCAGGATTCCGTCAAAAATAGATTAAAGCGAATAGAGGGTCAGGTGCGCGGTGTACTGAAGATGATGGAAGAGGATAAGGACTGTCGAGATGTGGTTACCCAGCTTTCGGCTGTTCGTACCGCTGTAGATCGTGTCATTGGACTAGTTGTAGCGAGTAATTTGGAGCATTGTATACGTGAAGAATTAGAAAAGGGAAATGATCCCGAGCAGGTCATTAAAGAAGCTGTAGATATACTGGTTAAAAGTAGATAAATATCCTGTAAGTTACTATCCTAGATATCCTAGATACAACCCGGACATAAGCTCCGGGTTGTTTTCGGTTTTCTCAAGCTTAGGAAGGCAAGCAGCATCTGGGTTCAATCTTTTCAAAAAAAGTGGAAACGAAATTATTTTACAAATAAACATACCATTTGATGTGAAGTTTGTTATAATGTACGGAAATCAAATGCAGTGAGGAGAAAAACATGTCAAAAAGTGAACAGTGGACTTCAAAGTTAGGTTTTATTTTGGCTGCCGCAGGATCAGCAATTGGGCTAGGGGCAATTTGGAAATTCCCTTATGTTGCTGGTACGAGTGGTGGAGGGGCTTTTTTCTTACTGTTTTTGTTATTCACGCTATTACTGGGTACTCCTTTATTATTAGGAGAGCTAATAGTTGGACGAAGCACGGGAAAAGATGCTATTTCTGCTTATAAAGCGATCGCACCTAATACCCCATGGCACTGGGTAGGTAGGTTGGGTATTATAACTTGTTTTATTTTATTATCCTTCTACAGCGTTGTAGGTGGCTGGATTCTTCTGTATTTCATAAAAAGCATTACGGGTCAATTACTTGGCCAAGGGTTGGATTATAATCAACTATTTGGTCAAACCATTTCAGACTCATGGCTAGTGTTGTCGGTTCAATTCTTATTTATGATGATTACGATTTTGGTTGTGTCCCGAGGAGTTTCGAATGGGATCGAAAAAGCTAACAAATATATGATGCCGGCACTCTTTTTGATTTTTATTGCCCTTATTGTTCGTTCTGTTACGTTGCCGGGGGCTTGGGAAGGAATTACCTTCTTTCTACAACCCAATTTTAGCGAATTAAGTTCTAAATCAATTTTATATGCATTGGGACAGGCATTCTTCTCGTTAAGCGTAGGTGTGTCGGTTATGGTAACCTTCAGCTCCTACTTACCGAAGAATGAGAGCTTGCCAAAATCTACAGTTTCCATTGTAAGCTTGACCATCGTAATCTCTCTGCTAGCAGGCTTGGCGATCTTCCCGGCTGTATTCTCATTAGGAATGAAGCCTACGGAAGGTCCGGGACTTTTGTTTGTGGTCTTGCCGGCAGTGTTTGATCATATTCCGTTTGGAGCCTTTTTCTTGACCATCTTCTTGTTGTTGTTCTTGTTTGCTACGTTAACGTCCGCATTCTCCATGCTAGAAATTAGTGTAGCCGCGATTACAAAGGGCAATCAGGCAAAGCGTGCTTCCGCTTCTTGGAAGGTAGGTCTACTGATTTTCGTGTTAGGAATCCCGTCCGCTTTGGCATATGGAGTTTTAGGTGACCTAACCATCTTTGGCAAAAGCTTCTTTGATGCAGCGGATTTCTTGGTAAGTAATATCTTAATGCCGCTTGGAGCCTTACTGATTTCTATATTTGTAGCATGGAAGATGAAACGCGATATCTTGCTAGCAGAAGTACAACAGGGGTCAACTGGTAAAGTAGTCTGGTTTAAAGCGTGGTATTTCTTACTTAAATATCTAGTGCCTGTAGCTATTATTGTGGTATTTATTAGTTTGTTACTCGGAAAATAGATTACATCAATGAGAATCGATGATACATGTAAAAAGCTCTCCAGCATAGCGCGATGCTAGCTGGAGAGCTTCTTTTTTATCTATTCAATTCATGCTGATAAAGGGTTATTTACCAAGATAAGCATTTAACATCCAAACGTGTTTTTGTAGGTCAGTAATAGTACCAAGCAACATATCGCTAGTGCTTTCATCGCCAGCTTCTTGAGCGATATCCATTCCTTTTTCACATTCAGTAATCAAGGATTGGAAGTCATTGATGATTGCTTGAACCATTTCCTCAGCAGATTCATTACAGGAGGCTTCATGAATGGTTGCAAGTGTTGCGTATTCGGTTAATGTTGCTGCTGGTCTACCGCCAATAGCTAATACGCGTTCACCCAATTCATCAATTCTAGTTGTTGCTTCGTTAAACAATTCTTCAAATTTTTCATGTAAAGTGAAGAAATGAGGACCTTTAACAAACCAATGATAGTTATGCAATTTTACAAATAAAACATTCCAGTTTGCTACTTGGCGATTAAGAACGTCAATTACTTTTTGATTGCTTACCATTACTTGTTGTGCCATAGAAGAACAACTCCTTTTGTAATTTGTATTACTTTATATTAATTATAAATTAATAATAATACTAATTAACCTTAAAGTCCAGTCTTTTTTGTGAAAAGTATGTGAAGATCATTTATACAAGTCTCCCTGTGTTTTCTGGCGCCAGCATGCTTACAAACATGTAAGCTTTTTGTAATCTCATTCGATGGAGAGTCTTTCTTCTTTTTACTACAATCAAGACAAGAGATAAGAAACGAACCAACCACTGAGGAGATGACAGACATGAGAATGATGAAGAAATCAATTGAGATCGTAATGGCGGTAGTAGAAGTTTTGTTTAATGGAAAGCAAGTTGTTTTAGAGCTTAATAAATAAGAGAGTTTGTAACCTAGAATATTTTCATGTAAATGAAGTTCATAGATGTACATTTGGTCAAGACCTTCTCCTCACATAAGATGGTCTTTTTTTATGTTTTCATGCATGAAAGATAGTAAATTACAACAGTCCCATCATGAATCAATTATATCTCTATCTAGGATCGTTGCATTTGATCAAAAGTTATCATTTTAAAAACAGACATATGGATATCGAATGTTTGGAAAGGTAAGATTCGTATGATATGATTAGCTGGAAATGAAAAAAGCATAGGAGGTTACTAAATGAGGTATGAAGCTATGTTGGCATCGCATGTAGGTGGCTGGGAAGCTGCACTTGTATTATTAATTCTTGCCTATGTATTTTACAGATTAGATAAAAACAAAATTGCGAAAATCCTACATATGATACTGCGACTTATGTACATCATAATCGTTGTATTTGGAGCTATGCTCTTATTCAAGTTTTATCTGAGCGACATCCGATTCATCATAAAAGGCCTTTTGGGTGTCTGTACCATCGGCTTGATGGAGATGGCACTGGTACGTGCAGATAAACACAAGCCGAACTTTATTTTCTTTGTTGGCTCATTAGTATTGCTAGTGATTGTAGTGCTAATTGGATACAGAGTTATCTAGAGTAAGAAAGTCTATAACTGTTGAAAAAGAGATGGACCCTTGTATGAGAGGGAACATCTTTTTTTGCTTATAATAGGGTTTTTTTATTAACTTTTTGAACAAAACATACAATTGTTCTTATTTTTTTGACGTAGACACCTTGTTTTTTATTTGAAACTCTTTTATGTTTTAAAATGACAAATTTTCTATTACGTAGGTTTCTAAAAGATTCAAATTATTATTTTTTGGTTCCTTACATAGTAGGTTTGTCCAATAGGCATACTTCAAATAACCAAGTCAGCTATGAAAATGGGGTTTTGAAGTAAAGGAGGTTCGTACATGTTCAAAAAGATCTTCGGGGTGTTGCAACAGGTAGGTAAGGCACTTATGCTTCCAGTTGCCATCCTACCAGCCGCAGGGATTCTCCTAGCATTCGGTAATGCTTTGCAAAATCCGGCCTTGCTGGAGCAATTACCATTTTTATCAGGACCAGCGATTCAATTAGTCGCAAAAGTTATGGAAGAGGCTGGCTCCATTATTTTTGGAAACCTAGCGCTCTTATTTGCAGTAGGGGTAGCCATTGGATTAGCAGGTGGTGAAGGGGTAGCTGGGCTAGCTGCAATCATTGGTTTCTTAATTATGAATCAGGTTATGGGTGTCTTCCTTGGTGTAACTGCCGAAATGGCGCAGAATGACAAAGCCTACGCAATGGTGCTTGGAATCCCTACCCTACAAACAGGTGTTTTCGGTGGGATTATTATGGGGGTTATTGCGGCTAATCTGTACCGGAAGTTTTATAACATAGAATTACCGCCGTTCTTAGGCTTCTTTGCGGGAAAACGATTCGTACCGATCGTTACAGCGGTCGCTGCTTTAATAACAGGTCTTGTACTCATCTTTATTTGGCCGCCAATTCAATCAGCTCTTAATGCATTCTCACATGTAATGTTGGATTCCAATCCAACCGTGGCTGCATTTGTTTTTGGTCTTATTGAACGTTCTCTTATTCCGTTTGGTTTGCATCATATCTTCTATTCACCATTCTGGTTTGAGTTTGGGGAGTACGTAAACAAAGCTGGACAACTTGTTCGCGGAGATCAAGCGATCTTCTTTGCTCAGGTGAAGGATAATGTACAGCTAACGGCAGGAACATTTATGACAGGGAAGTATCCGTTTATGATGTTCGGATTGCCAGCGGCGGCTTTGGCCATTTATCATACCGCACGTCCAGAACACAAAAAGATGGTAGCCGGAATTATGGGATCGGCTGCGCTTACTGCCTTTTTGACAGGGATTACAGAGCCAATTGAATTCTCATTTTTATTCGTAGCACCAGTATTGTTTGCTATTCACGCCGTTTTTGCGGGTCTGTCCTTTATGGTCATGCAAATCCTCAATGTAAAAATTGGAATGACCTTCTCTGGCGGAATTATTGACTACTTGCTATTTGGGGTGTTACCAAACAAAACACAATGGTGGTTAGTGATTCCAGTAGGCTTGGTGCTTGCAGTTATCTATTATTTTGGCTTCCGTTTTGCTATTCTCAAGTGGAATCTAAAAACACCTGGTCGCCAGGATGAGATAGAGACTCAGGCTAGTAATACCCAAACCTCTGGATTGGCCGCAGGTGTATTGGAAGCGTTGGGCGGTAGCGTTAATATTAGTAACCTAGATGCGTGTATTACTCGTTTGCGCGTATCTGTTAATGATAGTAAGCATGTAGATAAGGAACAATTAAAAAGGCTTGGTGCAGCAGGGGTTCTGGAGGTTGGAAACAATATTCAGGCGATCTTTGGACCAAAATCAGACCAATTGAAGGAACAGATCAAGGATGTAATGGCTGGGCGCACGCCGGTTGAGAAGCCTGCAAGTCAGCCAGCTCCACAAACTGTCCCTGAACAGACAAGTGCTGCTACGGTTTTTGTTTCACCACTAGAAGGTAAAATGCTAGATCTAAAAGATGTACCTGATCAGGTCTTCTCTCAAAAGATGATGGGAGATGGTTTTGCTATTGAACCAACTAATGGAGAGGTTGTATCTCCTGTGGATGGAACAATTGTTACCTTCTTCCCAACTAAGCATGCGATTGGTATTGCTGCAAATGATGGACGTGAAATTCTGATTCACTTTGGAATTGATACGGTGAAGCTAGAGGGTGAGGGCTTTGAAGCTTTAGCTCAAGAAGGAGACAAGGTTACAGCAGGACAGCCATTACTGCGTGTTCAACTAGCAGAGGTAGCGGAAAAAGTACCTTCTGTGATTACGCCAATTATTTTTACCAACTTGCAAGAAGGGGAGCAAGTTATTGTTAAACCGGGCGCTTTGGTAAAACGTGGGGAAGAAAATATCATTTCCATTGAGAAATAAGCATCATCTATATGAAAAAAACGGCAGAGTGATAAGAACTCTGCCGTTTTTTTGTTTCGAGACATTAGGCAAGCGGCTTGGGTAAACGTATAATAAAAACCGTTGCTTCGGTATCAGTGGACGTAAGCTTGATTGTACCTCCGTGCTTGGTCACGATCCGCTTAGCAATAGATAAGCCAAGACCTGTTCCTCCTTCACTAGCACGGGAGGAATCAGCCCGGACAAATGGTTCGAAAATATTTTCCTTAATATCTTCTGAAATTCCAATTCCATTGTCCGCAATCTTAATGACCACATAATACTTTTCCTCTGACAATGATATACGCATGGTTGTTCCGACGGGATTGTACTTAATCGCATTCACCAATAAGTTACTTAATACACGAGTTAATTGAATCCGATCAAAATACAGATAGATTTCTCGTTCCGGTATGTCTAATTGCAAATGAAATTGTTTATCCAGCATTTCTGTATAATGCAAAACAACCATATCACGGATAAACTCTGTAATCTCTTCTAAACGTAAATGCAGTCGATAATCAGGAGCGTCTAATTTAAGTAGCTCAAACAGATTATTAATAAGGTGATTTACCCGGATTGATTTCTGATAGATATATTCTAGGTAGCGCTGTTTTCGTTCCTCATCCGTGGCCATTCCTTCCTTTAAGGCTTTAGCATATCCCTGAATGCTGGTGATTGGTGTTTTTAAGTCATGGGAGATATCCATTAACATCCGCTGCTTGCCCTTTTCTAGGATTTCATTTTCACGGCGTGTCTCTTCCAGTACATCCGCCATATAGTTAAAGGTATCACGGATTTGTACAAATTCATGCTCAGCCTTTAGGTGAATACGGGTACTATAGTCTCCATCTGTCATTTTTTTCAACGCGTCTAAAATAATAATCAGCGGAGCTTTAATACGCCGAGCTGTCCAGTAAATATACAGCACAATGAAAATCAGCATGATGAAACCAAACATGCCTAAATAAGTCATAAAGCTTTTCGCAAATGGGTCGAAAATATCGATCTGTTCAAAGTCCTTAGACACAAGGATATTGTTTCTGGGTATCTTTAATAATAAATACGGTGTTTTTGGATCAAGAGTATTCTGGTACATCGAGTAGTAATAGGGCTGTTGTTCATGATTTTGCAAAAGATCGAATAACTGATTCTCGGAATAGGACTTATGATCATCTAGCTTGTTGCCGTATACCCGAACCAGTTGTTTATTGGCATTGAGGTGTTCCAACCAGCCTCCAATACTTGTTAATTGCGGAAGGAGCTCCTTACGTTGATCCTCCTGCTTGTAATTAGAAGCCTCAATTTTTACATCAACAATATCCATACTTTCGATATGATTGAAGGTAGCATTGAGAAGATAGATAGCAAGTCCGATTAGAACAACCAAAAGAAAAAAATTAAAAACAAAGTAATCAAGGATGAGAGAGGTATAGAGACTACGCGATTTTTTAGGCTTCAACCATTTTTTCAAATTTATACCCCAATCCTCGAATGGTTTTTATATAAGTGGGTTGTTTCGGATCATCCTCGATTTTTTCACGTAATTTGCTAATATGCACCATGATGGTATTATCATCATTGGCATAGAAGTCGCCCCATACCGCTTCATAAATTTTCTTTTTGGTAAAAACCTGACCGGCATTAACCATCAAGAGTTCTAGTATTTTGTATTCGATAGAAGTCAGTGAAATAGCTTCCTCATTTCGATAGACGAGACAGCTCGCTTTATCTAGGATCATCTCCCCAATTTTAATAAGCTGCTCCTCTGGGTTAATAGGAGCTTCCACCGTAAGGGTAAATTCATGAACACGGCGAAGAAGAGCCTGAATCCGTGCAATCACTTCCAAAGGATTAAACGGTTTTGTAATATAGTCATCTGCCCCAAGCCCTAAACCTAAGATCACATCATGATCCTGCGTGCGTGCTGATAAAAACATGACGGGAATATTATAGGCTTGCCTGATCTCCTTAATAAGCTGAAAACCATCTTTTCCAGGCATCATAATATCAAGGATGACCAAATCCACTTTCTTTTGAGCCAAAACCGGTAAAACGCTATCTCCATTATGAACTTCTATGACATGAAAATCTTCCTTCTCAAGATAGAGCGTTAAAAGTTCAACAATCTCTCTCTCATCATCGGCGATTAATATGGTATATGACACGATTTCTCCTCCGTTCTTTTCCTGAGCAAAACGTTACATTTAGAGTAACACGGACAAAAGACTTAGATGTTACATTTTAATCAAAAAATCAAGCATGTTTTATAATAGCTAATTCTACTATTTACATATTATGGGGAAATGATTATTCTTTTGGTGAAGAAGGCTATTAGTCAAATTAAGATAACCTTTAGCTTGGGATAAGGAGAATAAAAGGTTTTTCCACTATAATATAAACAAGTAAGCATCATTTAATTTTTGAGGTTGATGCAGATGGATATGAGATAATAAAATCTACCTGCAAAAAAGGGAGGTCATATCTTGTTTGAATCATTGAAAGTTAGTTTGTTAAAGCCAAATAACCTAGGCCAGCTTGTAAACAAGAAAGCTGGGGTCGTATTTGGATTTATTCTGTTTCTTGCCTTACTGATAAGCGTGTTTGGTTTTTCTAGTTTTTATCAGACATCAAGCATGTTTTTAAAAGAGGCACAGGCTGTACTAAACAGCACACCGGATTTTACCTTTAAAGATGATGTGTTGAACATGCAGACTGATCAGCCGATTTATTCGCCTAACAAAATGTTTATCTTTGACCCTAACAATCAAGTAAAAGCAGAGAATTATCCCAAAGGTTCGTATGTAGTTATTTTTGGGAAGGTAAAGGCAACATTTATGGAAAAGGGTGTTGTTGTACGCGAAACAAATTATATGAATTCTGGTTTGCGTGACATAAGCAAGCAAGAATTTACGGAACTAATTGATTGGCTTATAACCAAGGAAACGACAATCTGGGCCACTATATTTGCAGGTATCTTTATTTACATGATTTTTAGCACGATGTTTACTGCATTTATTCTTGGTATTTTGGCATACATTATCAGCAATCTTCAGAAAAAGGAATTAACATTTGGTCAAGCGTTTAAACTAGCGATCTTCAGTCTGACAGTACCTTTCCTGATTAAAGGGATTCTAGTGTTAGCTGCATGGCCTGTTCCTATTGGCCCGATCACCTGGGGGTTAGGTGCTGTTTACGTTGTCATGGCTGTGCGGAACATAAAAACAAGCTGATGTAGGGCTACATACCATTGTATAATGGATAATAGTAGAAAGCCGAGGAGGAAAAACACCATGTCGCAGGTACAAGTCAGAATTCTTTCTGTAAATGTAGGACAACCTCAAGTTCTTCCTTATAAAGGACAAGAGGTAGTAACAAGCATATGTAAACAACCAGTAACAGGGCCTCTCTATCTTTCGAAAACCCAATTACAGGGGGACGCTCAAGCCGATTTGAAGTATCATGGCGGGGTAGATAAAGCCGTATGCGTTTATGCATCCGAGCACTATCCTTATTGGGAGAAGGCACTGGGTATGGCATTGCCGGCCTCTGCCTTTGGAGAAAACTTAACCATAGAAGGATTGCTTGAGGATGAGGTTTGTATTGGGGATATTTACCGGATTGGCGGTGCTGTGGTACAAGTCACTCAGCCAAGACAGCCATGTCATAAATTAGCAAAGCGCTATGATGTAATTGATCTGGCGGTACAAGTACAAAACACAGGCTATACGGGTTTTTATCTGCGGGTTTTACAAGAGGGAGAGATTTCACAAGAAGACACGATGACATTGGTTGAAAAAGATCCTGATGGCATTTCGATTGCATTTGCTAATCAAATCATGCACCACGATAAAAAGAATAAACAAGCGATAAAGCAAATTTTGAAGGTAGAAGCATTATCTGCTAGTTGGCGTCAAAGCTTTATGAAACGATTAGGAGACGAGGAAATAGATACATCTCTACGCCTACAAGGCTCTTAATGAATCAATCCAAAGTAAAAAATCCAGGGTGATTGTACCCTGGATTTTTTGTTATACATAAATAAACATGCTTGATTATTTTCGTTACAAAACACTTCTAGACGTTGCTGTGTGCCTATGATCAGTCAAGGTTATACTTTTGCAATCTATATTACCTACCTATTGCAACAACAGCAAGCAATAATTACCAATAAAATAAATAGAACCAAGATAATTTCAAAGTTGTTTGATCCGTTGAAAATACTCATGGTCTAATCCCTCCCAATAAGATGTACTTTATCCTATGTTTCCATAAATAAAGTGCTTGGGTAGGGGCCTCACCGCTGAAAAAATGGACTATTCTTGATAATGGTGTCCTTCATTGTTGTTTATCCAAATGATAAATAGGATGAAATAAAAGGGAACGCCAGATGTGTTATAGACAAAGAAGATATTCATGATATCTTGGGATGATGCGCTTCCGCTGGTATAGGCCACAAATCCAATAGTAAGGACAGCCAACGTATTTATGATAAGAGCCAATAGTAGAAATAGTCCGGCGATTTTCTTTCTATTCATTGCTACACTCCCCTTCTTTCTATACGAAGTAGTGATAAGAATTTATTCCCATTTTAGTATAGCCCATTTATGTTAGGGAAACAACAAACAGAAATCCCTTTTTGTGAATAGGATGAAGGCGTGGGCTATTTACATTTCAAATGAGGTGTTTATAATAATTATTACAAAGTTTCCTTAGTGCAAAAAAGGCGGTTGTTAAGGGAAAAGGGAAGACAGTATAACAAGTACATGTAAATAAAAGAGGTAAGCTGGGAAGGGAGTGATCTCAAATGACTGATCAACATCACGAAGCGGTAGCATCAGAGCAGGGAAAAGGATGGAGAAAAGGGATTACCCAGCCTTCCTTACAAGAAGTACACAGTTCCATGCGTGTACCCAAAAATGCGTCCAAATTTCGTAAATTTTTAGCTTTTGCGGGACCGGGTTATCTGGTTGCTGTAGGATATATGGACCCTGGAAACTGGGCGACTGATTTGGCGGGAGGTTCCCAGTTCGGTTATACGCTATTGTCGGTGATTCTTCTTTCTAATATAATGGCAATGTTTTTACAAGCCCTCGCAGGAAAGCTGGGAATCGTAACAGGTCGGGACTTAGCTCAGGCTTGCCGGGATCACTATTCCAAGCCAGTAGCAATGGTCTTATGGGTTCTGTGCGAGATCGCCATTGCAGCTTGTGATTTAGCAGAGGTGATTGGATCAGCAATTGCATTGAATTTGCTATTTGGCATTCCGTTATTATATGGGGTGTTGATTACTGCTATTGATGTGTTGTTAGTATTGTTTTTACAAAATAAAGGATTTCGTTATATAGAAGCTATTGTTATTGCGTTGATCGGCACCATTGGGGTGTGCTTCGGAGTTGAGATCCTATTGGCTCAGCCTCAAATCAGCGAGATCATGCAAGGATTTATCCCGCGTACGGAAGTCGTAACAAATCCTGCGATGCTCTATATCGCGATTGGGATTATTGGTGCAACTGTTATGCCGCATAATCTGTATCTGCACTCCTCTATTGTCCAAACTCGTGACTTCGAACGGACGCAGACTGGCAAGCGGGAAGCGATTCAATATGCTCGTTTGGACTCAACGATTGCTTTATTCTTTGCCTTGTTTATCAATGCATCTATCTTGATTTTGTCAGCCTCTACGTTTCACCAGGCTGGCATGACAGATATAGCTGAGATTGGCGACGCTTATTATTTGCTGACTCCTGTGCTTGGAACAACAGCAGCGAGTATCCTGTTTGGGGTAGCCTTGCTAGCATCTGGCCAAAATTCTACTTTAACGGGTACATTGGCTGGTCAGATTGTCATGGAGGGTTTTATTCATTTTCGCATAACACCGTGGCTGCGACGTTTAATTACTCGTCTGATTGCGATTGTTCCGACGGTGATTGTTACAGCCCTATACGGAGAAAAAGGAACCACAGAATTACTCATACTAAGTCAAGTCATTTTGTCGATTCAGCTCCCCTTTGCGATTGTTCCTCTTGTGCAGTTTACCAGTAGCAAGGCTAAAATGGGTGAGTTTGTTAATAAGAAGTGGGTTACTGCTATTGCGTGGCTGATAAGTGGTGTCATTATTGCGTTAAATATTTTTTTGATCTATCAAACTGTTACGCAGTTGTAGTTATTTTGTCTACAAAAAGGGATTGGACAGATAAATCACGAAAATAATAAGGTACAAAAAAACCTACCAATACGTACAGCATCTAAGAAAATGGGCAGGCCAAATTGAGAGAAAAGTCGAGGTGAAGAAGCGTGGGAAAACTTGAAGAGATTTTAGAGTACAATAAAAAGTTCGTAGAAAATCAGAGATATACGGAGTTCACAACAACCAAGTTTCCTGATAAACGGTTGGTTGTCATTTCATGTATGGACACAAGACTGGTCGAACTTCTTCCTCACGCAATGAACGTCAAAAATGGAGATGTCAAGATTATTAAGACAGCAGGAGCTATTGTCTCGCATCCGTTTGGGGCGGTTATGAGAAGTATCTTAGTGGCTATCTATGAGTTACAAGCAGAAGAAGTCATAGTGGTAGGTCATTACGATTGTGGAATGAGTGCGATTAATCCTACGCATTTTTTAGAAAAAGTGCGAGAACGAGGGGTTTCGGCAGATTCGTTACATCTATTAAAAAGTGCTGGAATTAATTTGGAAAAATGGTTGCGAGGTTTTGATAACGTGACTGATGCTGTCAAAGAGAGTGTCGATATGATCCTTAATCATCCGTTACTGCCTCCATCAGTGCCAATCCATGGTTTAATCATTGACCCAAGTACAGGTAAACTAGATGTAGTTATAAATGGATATGAAAAAAAATAAAATGTACAAAAGAGTCATTACGCATATTTTACGTAATGACTCTTTTGTTTTTACTTTAATAGAGTTAATAATGTTTAATTATGTTTTATTTGATAAAACGTAAAAATAAAATTAGTATAAAATTTATTCATATCTTTCGTTATAAACATAAAAGGGGGATTTACAACTATGAAGAAAAATATATTTGTGTTGATGAGTTCCGTTCTTGTATTAGGTGCTGCTCTTGCGGGCTGTAGTACAGGTAACGGTAACGGAGCTGCTCCGGCTGGTAACGAATCTAAAAAGTCTGAAGATTCAAAAGCAAGCGGAAATCAAACTCTTCGTTTAAACCTTGCATCTGAGCCTCCTACGCTTGATCCTGGTCTTACAGAAGATGCTACTTCTGGGGCAATTGTTCGTTCTACCTTTGATGGTCTAACTCGTTTGGGTGAAGACGGTAAGCCTCACAATTCTGTTGCATCCGATATTAAAATTTCAGATGATTTAAAAACATATACATTCACATTGCGTGATTCAAAGTGGTCTAACGGTGACCCTGTTACTGCTAAAGACTACGAATATGCTTGGAAACGCGTTCTTACTCCAAAAACAGCATCTAGCTATGCGTACCAGCTTTATTACATTAAGGGTGCAGAAGCATTCCATAAGGGTAAAGGAAAACTTGAAGACGTAGGTATCAAAGCTATTAATGATAACACATTAGAAGTTACGTTAGAAAACCCTACTCCATTCTTCTTGGAGTTAACAGCTTTCTACACATACTATCCAATTAATCAAAAAGTAGATACCGAAAATCCTGACTGGGCGAAAAATGCAAAAACCCACGTGGGTAACGGTCCGTTCAAGCTAGATACTTGGGAGCATAAGAGTAAGATTTTGTTGACCAAGAACGAAAACTACTGGGATAAAGATTCTGTAAAAATGGAAAAAATTGAATTCTCCATGATTGATGATGGCAATACAGAGCTTTCCATGTTTGACAACGGTGATTTGGATTGGGCAGGTAAACCAGTTGGAGACTTGCCAACAGATGTTGTGCCTATCAAAAAAGCAGAGGGTGCCTTGAAGATGAAGCCTACTGCATCCATCTATTGGTACAAGTTCAATACAGAAAAAGCACCGTTTACGAATGCAAAAATCCGTAAAGCCTTTGCCTATGCGGTAGATCGTAAAGCGATTGTAGAAAACATTACGCAAGCTGGAGAGCAACCAGCACTAGGTATCCTGCCTCCAACTATGGCTGTTAAACCAGAGGGCTACTTTAAAGATAACGATGCAGCAACAGCTAAAAAATTGTTAGATGAAGGTATGAAAGAGCTAGGCATCAGTAAGCTGCCTCCAATTTCACTATCCTTTAATACGTTGGAAGGTAACAAGAAAATTGCAGAAGCCATCCAAGACCAATGGAAAAAGAACTTGGGCGTAGATGTAAAACTAGAAAATACCGAGTGGAAAGTATACATTGATAAGCTACACCAAGGTAACTATCAAATCGGACGTATGGCTTGGTCTGCTGACTTCAATGATCCAATTAACTTCCTAGAGCTGTACCGTGATAAAAAAGGCGGTAACAATGATACAAACTGGGAAAATCCAAAATACAAGGAGCTATTAATCAAGTCGGCTTCTGAACCAAATCCAGAGAAACGTACACAGTTGTTTGCTGAAGCAGAGCAAATCATCATGGATGAAATGCCTGTAATTCCAATCTACTACCGTACACAAAACTGGATTCAAAATGACAAAGTAAAAGGCGTATTGCTTGATGCACTTGGTTTCGTCGATTACAAATGGTCTTACATCGCTGAATAAGATATCGAAGAATAAAAAAAGAAGCCTGTTGAGTTGTTCAACAGGCTTCTTGTATTTGATTGTGTATCGTGCCTTTCATTAAAATGAAAGGAATATAAGCATGCGCTACAAACGGCAAATGTCTGGTGGACAATCATCACAGCATATTTTTTCCCGTAAATAGTGAATGTCCTTTACTAGAATGTAGCCATTTGGCAGAGGCTCAATAACATCTAGTTTTTTTAAATCACCTAATAACCGATTAACACTTTCGCGTGTAAGTCCAATAAATTGAGCTAAGTCTTTATTGGTCAGTGATAGATCGATCAGGATACCGTTTGGAAGCTGACGGCCGTATGTGTTACACATGCGAATGAGAGTTGAATAGAGCGCACCTGTTTTTCCGTTTAATAAAAGATCGCGGAACTTAGATTGCATACGGCGGTTCTCAAGACTCATCCAACGTAGGAACTCTACACAATAGGCTCCGTTTGCCGTAAGGAGCTCTTCTAGGGACGCACGAGAGATGACTCGTAATTCACCGGGCTGTAGGACAACGGCAGTAGCGCTATAACACAGGGATGAATTAAATAACCCGAACAGCCCAAATAATTCACCCGGATTATATACTTGAAGGGTTAATTCTTTTCCGTCTGTGCTTGTCTTAGATAGCCGAACCTTACCGCTTTCTACCAAATAAACATAATCAGCAGGGTCTCCGTCAAAAAATAACGGCTTACCCGGAATACTTTCAACGAGGGTCGACATACGTTTCATATCTTCCCAAAATGCTCGGGATATTTGATCCACGAAGGTTTTCGTTTCTACAGGCATGAAGATTTTCCCTCACTTCATACTTTTCTCTCTTGTAAGTGATACTTGTTACAAGGTACGGTCTTAGTATATCAATTACGGTTGCATATGAATATAGCATCATAACTATTTTGCCATTTGTCCATAAATGTATGAAAGAAGTATGAAAAATAAGCGGGGTGATCAAAAATGGTGGATTCATTATGTATTGTAATTTTAGCAGGGGGACAAAGCAGCCGTATGGGTAAGCCCAAAGAATTACTGGAATGGCAGGGGAAACCACTCATTTTACATATGCTGGAGCAGATTTTGCCTCTGGGTCGCCCCTGTGTGATCGTCACGAATGATCCAAAACGATTGCCTCACATCAATGAGCTTGGAACAAAAGTGTTTATCACAGGTGATATCGTAGCTTCACATGGGCCGATCAGCGGTATTTATTCGAGTATGTCTGTAAGACAGGAAGAGTGGTATTTGGTTGTATCCTGTGACCTGCCATTTTTACGTACGGAGCATGTACAACGCTTATTCGAAAATTTAAACGATCGTTTAGATAAAGATATAAATGCTGTAGTAGCTAAAGCGGGCGGGCGATTACAGCCGTTATTTGCGCTTTATCATCAGCAAACCAAAGAAATTTGGAAGGCAGCTCTGGATCGGAAAGATTTCCGGGTAATGCATGCGTTAGAAGAGATGATTGTAAAGGAAGTAACGGATGAATGCTGGGATGATCTGACGACGTTTAATATGAATACCCCTGCTGATTATGAAGAAGCAAAAAAAGTATGGAATAGCAAAAATTCATTAGGAGAAAACAAATGAACAGGGAAGGAAACCAAATGGAATCTACAGATATTGTTATTCAATTTGTGGGATATTCCAACTCAGGCAAAACTACATTGGTTTGCAAGTTAATTGAGCGATTTACACAAATGGGACTACGACTGGGTGTAATTAAGCATGATGGGCATGACTTTGAATTAGATCAGCAGGGAAAGGATACATGGAACTTCCGGCAGGCAGGAGCTCCTATGGTAGCTATTCAATCGGCTACACAAACCGCTTGGATGGAAAATCAAGCAGTTCCACTCCCTAAGCTTATCACGAGGATGAGTGAACAAGGGGCCGAGCTGATCATAGTGGAAGGCTTTAAACGGGAGTCCTATCCGAAAATCGTGGTAATCCGGCGTGAGAAGGACAAGGAGTTGCTGGACAAGGTGCAAAACATCCTGGCAGTAGTAAGCTGGCTGCCATTACAGAAGATGTCTATCCCTGTTTTTTTCATTGATCAGGTGGAGGAGATTTTTCAATTTGTTGATAGGCACAGGCTTGTACAAAATAAGAAAACAAAAGAAAATAAATAAAATAATGAGATTGGCTGAGGAAACGTGAGAGTGTTTCCTCAGAAATGCGTAATTTCAGATGAAATTGACAGTTTTTGTAGCTAGATCACTGTTAACAGAAGATAAGCAAGGACGTATAATAAGACTCGTAAGCAACCAATAGCATAACGGCCAAATCCCGAGGCATTCGGGAACGGAGGACCCACTTTTTATTGGGGTTAATTCTACTAGATGTAGAAGGGATGAGTAACTCTTTCGCCATCCTACCCGTCAGCTAACTTCGTCGGCTAAAGCGAAGGAGGTCAATGAGACCACCTGTATTTATTGAGGGGTTTTTTCTTTTTCCCTCAGAGCTAAAAAAGCGTAGGTCTTTTTGTTTTGCTTACATTTATTTCAAACATCATACGTACAACTGTACGAAAGAGGATTAGGGAGACAGAACGCAAAGAGAGCGATGGCTAGCTGGGCGTTAGGTAGACCAATGAGTGCTTCTTTTTTGACGGTTGAACATTATAACAAATGAGTAGGCAGGCTCTGGTGAGGCAATAGGTAAGCTTCGCTAGGATAGGCTGTGACTTACGGTTTGTATCATGTTCTTTTTACCGTTTGGATAGGAGCAAGCATTGGTCTATTTTTTGTTCCAAGGTGGACTTCAAATGAAAGGGAGAGCACAGGGGAACCACAGATTGTCGAACGTTGATCAGACAGTTGGCAGAGGAGGAAAAAAGGATGGATATTGTTGCGATTTTACTGGTGGCAGGAGCGTTCGGTCTGTTTTTTGGAACGATGGCATTCTGTGACAAAGTGGTAACAGAAGAAGGGAGAGAAGAGCGGTGACTATACTCATGATCATCGTTACAGGGGTTATTCTCTACCTCATCGATGCATTAATTCGTCCTGAAAAGTATTAATAGTACCAACTGTAACTGTAGAAACGTTAGGAGGAACTGTTGTGGATTTGTTGCAAATTGCCGCAGTATTAGGAATGTTGCTGATCCTAGCCATTTTATTTGGTCGTTACTTGGCGCAAGCTTTTTCATGGGAGGCAACTAAGGTAGATCGAATATTCGGAGGATTCGAGCGAATTATATATAAAGCTTCTGGTATTCAAGTGAGAGCAATGACATGGAAACAGTACGCAGGAGCAGTATTACTTAGCAATCTTGTCATGTTTGTCATTGGGTATCTCATTGTTAGACTTCAGGGATTTTTGCCGGGGAATCCTAGTCGGATTGATGGCATGGAACCGCTGCTTGCCTTTAATACAGTAGCTAGCTTTTTAACAAATACGAACTTACAGCATTATAGTGGAGAGTCAGGCTTGTCCTATCTGTCCCAAATGACGGTTATTATCTATTTGATGTTTACAACGCCTGCCACTGGTATTGCGGTTGTGATGGCCTTTATGAGAGGAATTACAGGACAAAAGCAGATTGGCAACTTCTACGTAGACCTGATTCGGGCACATACCCGCGTGTTATTGCCTTTGGCCGTGGTTGTTACTTTATTATTGGTAGCTCAAGGGGTGCCACAAACGATGAGTCCAACAGTGACTGCTACTACTTTACAGGGTGCGGAACAACAAATTGCTCGTGGACCTGTGGCTTCCATGGAATCTATTAAGCACCTTGGTACAAACGGAGGAGGATTCTTTGGAGTTAACTCTTCACATCCCTTTGAGAACCCTACACCTTTAACCAATGTTATTGAAATCTTATGTATGTTTCTCATCCCGGCTTCCTTACCGTTTACTTTTAGTGCTATGACACGCAATAAAAAACAAGGACTTATGATATTTAGTGCTATGTTCCTGATGTTTTTAACTTTCTTGACGATTGTATATGTTGCGGAATCGAATGGAAATCCAGCGTTAGCTCAAGCGGGGCTGTCTCAGGCGAATGGCAGCATGGAGGGGAAAGAAGTTCGCTTCGGTATTGCACAGTCGGCTCTTTTTACTGCGGTAACCACAGCGGCTACTACAGGAACGGTTAACAACATGCATGATACCTTAACGCCACTTGGCGGGATGGTTCCATTAGCTCAGATGATGCTAAATTGTGTGTTTGGCGGAGATGGTGTCGGCACAATGAACATTTTGATGTATGCCATTATGGCTGTATTCTTAGCAGGCTTGATGGTAGGTCGTACACCAGAATATTTGGGGCGCAAGATTGAAAGTAAAGAGATGAAATTAATCGCGATCGCTATTTTGATTCATCCGTTAATCATCCTAGCTCCATCTGCGATTGCTTTGGCTAGCGAACTGGGAACAAGATCGATTTCAAATGCTGGCTTCCATGGAATTTCTCAAGTGGTATATGAATTTACTTCTTCAGCAGCTAATAACGGTTCGGGATTTGAGGGCCTATCTGATAATACGCCATTCTGGAATATCTCAACGGGCCTGGTCATGTTATTTGGACGCTATTTCTCGATTGTTTTAATGCTAGCGGTAGCAGGCTCCCTAATGATGAAGAAACCTGTGCCGGAAACCATTGGTACCTTCCGCACGGATAATACAGTATTCATGAGCATCTTGCTTGCTACGGTACTCATTGTAGGTGCGTTAACATTCTTCCCTGTGATTGCCCTTGGTCCTGTTGCCGAGTGGCTGTCGATACGCTAATGAAAAAAGGAGTCCTTCACTATGAGTAATCAACGAAAATCCTTGGTTACCAAGGAGATAGTTTGGCAGGCAATGATTGATGCCTTTAAGAAATTTAACCCGCGGTTGATGGTTAAAAATCCAGTCATGTTTGTAGTGGAAATAGGTTTTGTGATTACCCTCGTTTTAAGTGTTATGCCAAATGCCTTTGGTGGCGAGTCCAATGCTTTTTACAACAGTATCGTGAGCGTGATTCTGTTTGTGACCATCCTGTTTGCGAATTTTGCTGAAGCTCTGGCGGAAGGGCGTGGTAAGGCACAGGCTGATAGCTTGAAAAAAAGTAAGCAGGATATGACAGCAAATCTATTACAAAAAAATGGAGTCATAAAAGTGGTTAATTCCACAGAGCTACGCAAGGGCGATATTGTTATCGTTACTACCAATGAGCTAATCCCAAGCGATGGTGAGATCATTGAGGGAGTAGCATCAGTCGATGAGTCGGCTATTACGGGCGAATCGGCTCCAGTCATCAAGGAGGCAGGTGGAGATTTTAGTTCGGTTACTGGCGGTACTCGCGTGGTTAGCGACCGAATTACGGTACGTGTGACGGCAGAACCAGGGGAATCCTTCTTAGATCGAATGATCAGTATGGTCGAGGGAGCAAAACGGCAAAAAACTCCTAATGAGCTAGCTTTAAATACTCTTTTGGTAAGCTTAACGTTCATTTTTTTGATCGTATGTACGACACTGTTACCAATTGCTTCTTATGTAAATGTAGTGATTCCAGTTGCGACCTTGGTGGCCCTGTTGGTCTGCCTTATACCAACAACCATTGGTGGATTATTATCTGCGATTGGGATTGCAGGGATGGATCGGGTCACCCAATATAATGTGATTGCCATGTCAGGAAAAGCGGTCGAAGCGGCAGGAGATATAAATACCATTATTTTGGATAAAACCGGGACAATTACGTATGGCAACCGGATGGCCTCTGAATTTGTGGCAGTAGGCGGTTCAAAACAAGAAGAGCTATATCGAGCAGCTCTGCACAGCTCCTTGCATGACGAAACACCAGAGGGGCGCTCTATTGTAGAACTAGCTAAAAAAATGGGAGTTCCTGAATCAGAGTGGCACATTTCAGGTACAGAAGGTGTGGAATTTAAAGCGGAAACTCGGATGAGCGGAACTAATTTTTCAGATGGTCGTGTGGTAAGAAAAGGGGCTGTTGATGCCATTAAAGCCTATGTTATAGAGAGAGGCGGTCAAGTTCCTAACGATTTGGACACGACAGCGAATCGAATGGCTAAGGAAGGAGGCACCCCATTAGCAGTGGTAGATGGGACTCAAGTATTGGGCGTCATTTATTTAAAGGATACGGTAAAAGCAGGTATGCGCGAGCGCTTCGAGGAACTGCGGCGGATGGGAATCAGGACGGTGATGTGTACAGGTGACAATCCATTAACGGCGGCTACCATTGCACGCGAAGCTGGTGTGGATGATTTCATTGCAGAAGCTAAACCAGAGGACAAGATCACGGTTATTCGCAAGGAACAGGCGGAAGGAAAGCTGGTGGCGATGTCGGGTGATGGGACGAATGATGCACCTGCACTAGCTCAAGCCGATGTGGGATTAGCGATGAATAGCGGTACCGTTGCTGCGAAAGAAGCTGCGAACATGGTTGATTTGGATTCTGATCCGACCAAAATTATCGAGGTAGTGGCAATAGGGAAACAGCTTCTTATGACTCGTGGAGCTCTTACTACTTTTAGTATCGCGAACGATATTGCCAAGTATTTTGCCATTATTCCGGCGATGCTAATGGTGGCAATTCCTCAGATGCAAGCGTTGAACATCATGCAACTGGCCACACCTCAAAGCGCAATTTTATCTGCATTGCTGTTTAACGCGATCATTATTCCATTGTTAATACCGTTAGCGATGAAGGGTGTTACATATAAACCTATGAGTGCAACCAAGCTCTTGTCCCGCAATCTGTTTATGTACGGATTAGGCGGAATCATTGCTCCTTTTATCGGTATTAAGCTATTGGATATGCTGTTGGTGGTAGTTGGTCTGCAATAGAAAAACTAATAAACGAAAAGGTGAGTAATCATGTTAAAAAATATACGAGTCAGTCTCGTGCTGTTATTGATCTGCGGCGTTATCTATCCCTTGCTCATGACGGGTCTGGCTCAGGCGTTAATGCCGGCACAGGCAAATGGAAGCTTGATTACAGATGTGGCTGGGAAGGTCGTAGGGTCTAAGCTAATTGGTCAATCATTTACTGACCCGAAATACTTTTCTGGACGTGTTTCTTCTATAGAGTATAACGCGGCTGGCTCAGGCTCGAATAACTATGCTCCGTCCAATCCAGCATTAGTGGAACGAATGAAAAAGGACGTAGCAGCTTTCTTGACTGCGAATCCGACTATTGTACAGACCGAGATACCGGCAGATTTAGTAACGAACTCAGCTTCAGGACTTGATCCGCATATTACACCAGAGGCGGCTCGTGTTCAGGTGCCGCGCATTGCAGCCTTGCGGAATTTGACTACAGATCAGCTTAACCACCTCATTCGCAACCACACAGAGGATCGCTCGCTGGGTCTGTTTGGTGAAAAACGAGTAAATGTATTGGAGTTAAACATGGCACTGGATCAGGTGAAGTAGTATGGATGATTTTCGCCGAAAAACGCCAGAGGAAATCTTGCGCTCTATTTCGGAAATCCATAAAGGTCGTTTGCAAATTATTCTGGGGGCGGTTAGTGGCTCGGGCAAAACCTACCACATGCTGTTAGAAGGACAACGACTCCGGAAAAAAGGCTTAGATGTGGTTATTGGTGTGATTCATTCACGTGCCATTAACCAAGGGAAAAATTACGAGAAACTGGAAGGCCTCGACGTAATGCCTGCTATTGCTTGGGATGAAAAGGGCATGCTGAAAGAGGACCTCGATGTTGAAGGAATCGTTAGACGTGATCCAGAGGTCGTCTTGGTGGATGAGTTAGCGCATCGGAATCGACCCGAAGCGATACGTCGTACTCGGATCGAGGACGTTCGTTATCTGTTAGAACACAATATAAGTGTGATCACTACGCTTAATATCTACGAACTTGAAGGAATGAAAGGCATAGCCCAACGACTAACCGGGGTGCCTGTTCGTGTAGCCGATTGTGTCGCGGATGAGACGTTAGCCGAAGCGGATGAGGTAAAGCTTTTGGATGTTCCACCGGAAGTTATTCTTAAGAGATTGCAGGAGGGAAGGATTTTACCTCACTCATCTGATCAAGGAGAAGCGTTGTCTAAGCTTACGTCAAAGCAACAGCGTTTGTATCGGCATGATAATTTGGCTGTGCTAAGAGAATTGGCATTACGTTTCGTGGCTGGGGAAGTAAATGATGATTTAGACAGATATCGTGAACAACAGGGGATGCTTGGCCCGTCTGGAGCGAGTGAGCGTATCCTGGTTACTGTTCAGTATCACTGGAATGGTTCGATTTTGATTCGTCGCGGACAACAAGTAGCTAAACGCTTAGGTGCGGAGCTTCTTATCGCATGCTTTCGTAATAACAAACGGATGATGTCTAAGGAAGAGGCAACCTTTAAACGCTCAATGGTTACGTTGGCCCAAAAAGTGGGTGCAAGCTTTGAAGAGGTCTCTTTATCCAAGGATAGTGATGTTGCTAAAGAGATGGTACAGTACGCTTTGCAACATAACATTACCCGGATTGTCATGGGGCAATCCAAGCGAAGCAGATGGGAAGAAATTGTGCACGGGTCGATTATTAACAAGATTTTACGCAAAAGCAAAAATACAGATGTCCTCATCGTGGCAGATCGTTCAGCAACCAGTGGGGGACGGGTTCTCCCTGCTAAACGCCATCGTGGATTTGTTCCTCATCCATTTCATCGCCTTTCGACAGAGGAGATGGAAAAGGAGATTAAGCGAATAAAACGTGGTAAATTTAAAACTTTTGTTGGAGCAGCGCCAGGTGTGGGAAAGACATACACCATGCTTCGCGAGGCGAATGAGCTGTTACACAGCGGGATCGATGTTGTAATTGGATTATTGGAAACGCATGGGCGCAAAGAAACCCACGAGCAAATAGGGAAGCTAACAATTATTCCGAGGAAGGTGATGCTCTATAAGAATGTATATTTGGAAGAAATGGATACTGAAGCTATTATTAGGCGCAATCCGGAAGTGGTTCTAGTGGATGAATTAGCCCATACCAATGTTCCGACTAGCCGGTTCTTAAAAAGATACGAAGATGTCGAGCACATCCTGCAAGCTGGCATTTCTGTAATTTCAACTATGAATATTCAGCATGTAGAAAGTCTAACGGATAGTGTTGAACAAATCACAGGTATTCGAATACGGGAAACAGTCCCTGACCGAATCTTACACGATGCAGATGAGATTGAGCTGGTGGATATTTCTCCTAAAGCTTTACAAGAGAGAATGAAAGAGGGCAATATCTATGCCTTAGATAAGGTAGAGCAGTCGCTAAATCACTTTTTTCAGCTTGGAAATCTGATTGCTTTACGTGAATTAGCTTTACGTGAAGTGGCGGATGATGTGGATGAGCGTTTAGAGTCTTGGGAGCGTAAGGGGGCGTTACGCGGGCCGTGGAGAAAACAAGAGACTATTTTTGTCTGTGTAAATTTACGTGAAGACAGTGGACGATTAATACGACGCGGATTTCGCATTGCTTATCGGTTAAAGGCAGATTGGTATGTTGCGTATGTACAGGATCATAATCCCCTTACTCCAGATGAGCTTGATTTACTAGACAAACTTAGGTATTTAACGGAACGCATGGGTGGTTCTTTTGAAATTTATCAAGTACAAGAACGAAGACACATTTTTCGTGAGTTAGTCATGCAGATGGATCGTAAAAATGTTACGCAGGTCATCATCGGCCATTCTGCTCGGACGAGATGGGAAGAAATAAAAACGGGCTCTGTTGTACAAAAATTATTAAGGCAAATACGCCATATGGATGTTCTTGTTGTTGCGGATCATAATCCAGTCACACAGTGATTGGAATGAATGAGGCGAAAGCAGGATGAAAAGTATGCTTATTGTAGGCCGTGGAGAAGCTTTTTGTGATTTTGTTCAAATCACTAGTAAGCATGAGTTAGATCGAAATCTAATAGATGGCTTGCAGATTGTGGCCTTTTATCGGGAAGCACTGAGAAATGATAGGGTTAAAGAAGGGTTTCGCCAAGTGGCTACACAGGGCTTTGCTCCTGAAGAAACAAAGCTTGCTTCGTTTGAACAGGTTTACTTGTTTCCTGATGAATGGAACGATTCGTTTCGAGTTATTGAATTTTTCGTTAGTTTGGGTACTTGTCGCGTATATGTTATGACACAGTTGCCGCGGTATGCTGCTTTGTATCGGAGATTAGGGGCACATTATGTGTTTATCAGTAGTCCTAAGCATCGAGGGTATCGCTGGTTGTTGGATAATGCTGAAGATGATGAAAACACTCCTCTATAGCAACGGAGGAGTGCTTTCAACATTTTAGTGTTCATTTATGGGAGAGGCTGTTAACTGCTGGAGGTATTATCTTGTAGGTGTTTTTCTAGGTCTTTGTCCAGTACGTATACCTCGATCCGTTCACCCATTTTGGTGCTGATATCGCTGTGGCTGGAAAGAACCTTAAGGCCCGTAATTCTTTCTACAATTGCCTCCGTTTCCTGACTGTACATTTCACGTAGGATTTCGCGCATTTGTTTAACAACGCGGCGCCCTTTTTCATGATGAGACAAATGCTTTTCCTCTACAGTAAGGACTCCTTTAAAGCGAGAAATGATCATGTCACTGACGATATATGTTTTGGCTTCTTGGGGGCCACGTCCAATCAGCTCTCTTTGAAATTTAATAAAAGCTTCGCTGATTTCGGCTTCCAGCTTTTTTTTGGATAAGTTACTCAACTGACTCCCTCCTAAGGAAAGACGTTCTATTCTGTAAATAGTGGCATCTTCATGGATATACTACCCAGCAGAAGAGAGACTGTCAATGAGGTGGTTCGTGGAGATTGGGCATGGTAGAGAAAAGCAGCATTTTAAGTCAAATTCACCCGTATGAGAGAGATCGTTCATGCAAATCGATTCCGATCAAAAGAGAAATGTACGTGAGGAGGTCGTAAGAGGGATAGGGAGGAAGTGAGTATGTCTTAATTACAGGATCCGTCAAGGAGGAGAGATGGCAATGATAAGTATCCAGGAGAATATGGAATTAAAACGGATTGCTCAGGCCTTAGAAAGATTGCTTCAGCTTTTAGATGAAGAGAAGAGGAGTGCGATCCAATCAAAGCTGAAGCACAAAATGAATCTTTCGATGGAAATGAGATTATTTCAGCGCATTGTAGCTGTCTATCGAGAGGAAGAGATCATTAAAAGAGAGTGTGCGTTAAAGAGAAAATCATCCTGTCGCCTTTCTAAGCAAATTCAGTTGGTTTTTTTGCGTTTTTTGATGGAGCATAGTTCAGTTATAGAATTTGAACTGGATGGGGGCTTTATTATTGGGAAAAAAGCTGGGAAGGTCATGTTTGCTATTAAACTGTTTCCGCATTTGGGTGGGTACCGTGGGAAAGCCTGGTATAAAATGATTGATAAGGTTGCCAGAGAAGCATGTAAACAATATCAGATTGACAGCGGACAGGTGTACTTGTTTGTATCTTCATTAGTTAATAGCATAGATGTTCGAGATGTAAAGGAGCTAACAGGAAAAAGCTATCGTAGTTCCTCTGACATCCTGTCTATCCAGCATCGATCTATCTTATATGAGTATCTGAGGCTCTATCTGGGGCGTATTACTGGACTGAAGGAACCTGATAAACAGATATATTTTTTGTGTGCTAATATCCATCCGAATATGGTAAGCCTTCAAGTGAAAAACGACGACAGTGATGGAATTGGAATGGAGCAGCAGGATTGGTTAAAGCCTTCTATCGCTGAGTTAATTCATGTAATAGAAAAAAAGAAATAATATAGTTGCATAGAATATTCTATTATGATATCATTTGAAATCGTTGCGCAGTTGCCACACTTATGTAAAGGTAAATTGAATTTTAATCACGCTAAAAAAACTTTTGAAAAAGTGTTGACTTCTAAACAACTGATATGCTATATTATAAAAGTACCACCGAGGAACACGAAATAAGAGGTTGAACAGTGGTGTTGAAATGATCTTTGAAAACTGAACAGTAAAATGTTTGATAGAAACACTAGCCAAGCAAGTTTTGAAGCTTTGATCAAGAACTACTTTAATGGAGAGTTTGATCCTGGCTCAGGACGAACGCTGGCGGCG
>NZ_JAPTNK010000013.1:0-150600 GCF_026891775.1 Brevibacillus halotolerans | reverse complement strand
ATTTCCATAGGGTAACTCACTCTCGTTGCCAAAGAAAAAACACCTCCAGGTTACTTCCATATCTTACGACATGGTTGCATTCTCTTGAAGGTGTTTTGATTTGTCTCACGTTATGGGGTCAGTCCCATGTTTGAGGGAACGGCTTTTTCTTACGCCTACAGTATTTTTTTGCTTCCGCTTATGTTTATTTTCTCCAAAAGCTTCATTGTGTTTGACCATAGATCAAGAAAAGTGGCTTCAGGTGCTTCTATCGGCGGAAATTCCATTCATCCGTACGATAACGATTTTCCGCTAATTCTTTCGCCAATTGCTGCTCTTCAGCTGTCAAATCCATCGGGATAAGCTCAATGCCCAGACCCTCGGCAAACCCTTGATAAAAGGCTTCAATCGCTTCTTCTAAAGAAATAGGTTTTGAGCTTACTTCGTTTATCGTAACGGCTTTTTGTTTAAAGCTATTCATCATCCGTTCCTTGACACGTTCACTCGGGAAGGTTAACAGAGAAAATAGCAAATCAACATCCATATCCAACAAGATGGAGCCATGCTGTAGGATAACACCCTTCTGACGTGTTTGTGCGCTCCCTGCTACTTTTTTTCCTTCTACCACTAATTCATACCAGGAAGGGGAATCAAAGCATGCAGACGAGCCTGGAGAATTATATTTTGCCTTCTCCTCCTCTGTAGCAAGCGACACCATCTCTGCTTTTAACCCTAGCTTCTGAAATCCATGTAATAAGCCCATGGAAATTACCTTATAAGCTTCTGTGACGCTTTTTGGCATCTGCGGATGGTCTTCGGATACTATCACACTATAGGTAAGCTCAGCATCATGAAGGACTGCTCGTCCTCCTGTCGGGCGTCGAACCAATCCAAGTCCAAGGCGCTTCACTTCATCAATATTGATCTCTTTTTCCATTTTTTGAAAATAACCGATAGAGAGAGTCGCCGGGTTCCATGTATAAAAACGAACGGTAGGCGGTACTTTTCCTTGGCTGTGCAAAGTTAAAATGGCTTCGTCAATTGCCATATTCATTTCAGGTGACATAGGCGGAGTCACCACATAACGCCATTTTTCCATTTCCATGCTAAATACCTCCCATATATCTACGTCCAATCAAGCGGCTGGGAGCAATCTTGTTAATGAGGACTGCTCGCACTCTATATCTGTCGCAAACAACGCTGCTTAGACATAGTACACTCCTCATTGTAAGGCTTCTATAGAGTAAGAGACAAGCGCCAACTGTCGAGCGCCTGTCTCTATCTATATTTCCTGATTACATTTATACTTTAAATTTGTTCATTACCGCCTGCATATCATTGGTCATTTCTGACATAACCTCTGCTGTCGTAGCCACTTCCTGTGAGGAAGCTGTTGTTTGTTCAGAAGTGCTGGCAATCTCTTCTGTTTTCGCAAATATTTCTTCCGCAACGGCCGTACTATTTTCTACTCTTGCAGAAATAGTTTCTTTTTCTTGAAGGATATGGCCGGCGCTTTGACTTAGATGATGAATTTTCGGTCCGATATCTTCTACAGCTTTTGTAATGTTGGCAAAGGAATGCAATGCATTAGCAATATCGTTCTTCTGCGTATACATTTCCATCTGCATCTCATCTGCTGTTTGTAGCATATGCTCGGAATCCTTAGAAATCGTTCCAATCTGGTCACTAATGCGTTGGGAGAAAATGCGGGATTGTTCTGCTAGCTTTCTCACCTCATTTGCTACTACAGCAAAGCCCTTTCCATGTTCACCAGCACGCGCCGATTCAATTGCTGCATTTAAGGCTAATAAATTAGTCTGATCCGCTATTGTATTAATTAAACCTGTAAATTCATCAATCTTGTTTACATTCTCATTTACTTTCGTGATATTTCTAATTAGTCCTAAGAAGACTTCATTGGTATGCTCCACAGATTGAGCAGCTTTATTCATATGTATGTCGCTTTCGCGTGCTACGTCTTGAATATCGCGAGTTAATCCATCGACTACTTGAATAGATTGGACAATTTCCGTTAGCTGTTCGCCAAATTCAGCCATAGTTTCTGCGATCGCTACTAGGTCTCTGGTTTGTTCTCCCACCCCAGTAGAGGTTTCATGGACAGATTGTGAGACGATTTCAAACGCCGCACTTAGCTGCTCCGATATAGCACTTAAATTATGTGAAGCCTTTGTTAAGTCATCTGATTTTCGTTGTACAGTATCAATCATTGCTGAGGTATTTACAACGGCATTCGCCAATGCCCCTCTCATTCTACCAAACTCCGTATTGTCAGCTTCCTCAATCTTAATGGTAAGATTCCCTTTTCCAAATTCTTCACAGTACTGAATCATTTCTTTAGCTGAATTATTAATGGAAGTAGAAAGTATATATGATACCAAAACGACAATAAAAATAACAGATCCCATTAAAATAGCATAGTAGCTCCATGCGTTCTCATATTTTTCTGTTGCATCTGAGTCTAGCTTGTCTCCATTTGTTGTTAAGTAAAGAATGAGATCATTTATATTATTATCCAACTTAATCGCATACTCGGCAAAGGTCTGCTTAACATCTTGCAGAACTGGGTTGTTTGCCTTTAAATACGTATCGCGAATCGTCACCCAATTTTCAAAATAGCTACGTAATAATTGATCAATCTGCATCTTCTTTTCTCGGTCAAACTCATTTTCTTCCCGATTCGTAAAGTAATCCGCTTCCGAAGCTAAAACAGTATTGTACAGCTTATCAATCTCGTCATAATTTTTTGCATCATACTCACTTATGGTTTGCAGAACAGCAAATCTTAGCTTATAAAAGTCTGAGCGTAAATTATTGGCTTTCACTAATGGATCTACGACATTTCGATTAATTAACGTAGATGAATCATTAATATCTTTCATAAAATACATTCCTAGCCCACTCATAATCAAGCTGAACAATAAACCAATCGCAACAAGGATACGAATATTGGTCACTAGGCTAATTTTCTTACAAATATTAAATACTTTCATTCGGTATGATTCCCTCCAGTCATTCCTTTACACTTTTATATCGGACGAAAGTATTAAAATAAATGATAAATATGTTACAAATTTAAGAACTATTATTGAACTACCGGATATCTCGACACCAAAAACAACCGATTTTCCCACAGCAAATGGGGAGAATCAGCACTTTAGTATCAAACATATTACTTTTAAAAATGTCGCTTTTCTTTACCCGTAAACCAGCATATCCCTTTTTGGAAATAACAAAAAGCTCCTACTCGTTAATGAGGAGCTTATACAAAAACATCCCGTGTAACCTGTAGAGGACACGGGATGTTTGATCCAACATATAAATCTTTAAGCTTCAGGCTGGTAGCGCAAGATTGGTTTTCTTGCTGCTGTTGCTTCGTCAAGTCGTTTTACTACCGTTGTATGAGGTGCTTCTTGAACCAATTCTGGATTTTCTTCGCATTCTTTGGCAATCTGCAGGAGCACCTCGATGAATTCATCAAGAGTTTCCTTGCTTTCTGTCTCAGTTGGTTCAATCATTAAGCATTCATCCACAATCAATGGGAAGTAGATTGTAGGTGGATGATAGCCGAAATCTAGTAAACGCTTAGCCATATCAAGCGTACGTACTCCTAATTTCTTCTGACGAACGCCAGAGAGAACAAATTCATGCTTACACACTCGATCAAAAGGTAACTCAAATGCAGGAGCTAACTTACGCATCATATAGTTAGCGTTTAACACAGCGTTTTGAGACACCTGTAGCAATCCATCTGGTCCCATCGTGCGTATATAGCTGTAAGCGCGAACCAATATGCCAAAGTTGCCATAAAAACCTTTTACTCGGCCAATGGAAGCTGGGATATTGTAATCGAGTGTAAAAGTGCCTTCATCCGTCTTCTTCACCATTGGTTTTGGCAGGAATGGAATCAAATCTTCTTTTACGCCAACCGGACCTGCTCCTGGACCACCGCCACCGTGAGGACCTGTGAAGGTTTTATGCAAATTCAAATGCACAACATCAAAGCCCATATCGCCCGGGCGAGCAATTCCTAAAATGGCGTTTGCATTCGCTCCGTCATAGTATAGTTTTCCACCCGCTTCATGTACGATCTGAGCCATTTCCACAATATTTTCTTCGAATAGACCTAATGTATTTGGATTCGTGAGCATCAAGGCTGCCGTATCTGGTCCTACTACCTGACGCAAAGCTTCAATATCAACAAGTCCACGTTCATCGGATGGAATTGTGATTGTTTCCAATCCCGCGATCGTTGCAGAGGCGGGATTTGTACCATGGGCAGAGTTTGGCACGATGACCTTTGTACGCTTTTCTCCCCGGCTTTCATGATAAGCCCGAATCAATAGCAACCCTGTCCATTCTCCTGCTGCACCTGCCGCAGGTTGTAAGGTCACAGCGTCCATGCCTGTGATTTCAGCCAGCTCATTTTGTAGATTATATAATAATTCTAGTGAACCTTGCACCGATTCCTCCGGTTGATAAGGATGTACCTGAGCAAATCCTGCAAAACGAGCAATATCTTCATTAATTTTTGGATTGTACTTCATCGTGCAAGAGCCTAACGGATAGAATCCATTGTCAATACCATGATTCCGACGCGATAGTTCGGTATAATGGCGCACTAATTGTAACTCGGAGACTTCTGGCAATTCTGCTGGCGTTTTTCTGATCAAATGCTCTGGAAAATAAGAGGAGATCTCAGCTTCAGGAACATCATTTTTTGGTAAGCTATAAGCTACACGTCCTGGCTTGCTCATTTCAAAAATGATCTCTTTTTGTTTATCGTTACGCATGTAGGATCGCCTCCAATTCTTTTGCCAACTGATCAATTTCTGCTTTGGTTCTTAGCTCTGTCACGGCGATCAGCATATGGTTGGCAAGCTCCGGATAAGCGAGACCCAGATCATAACCGCCAATGATGCCTTTTTGTAGCAAGCTACGATTCACATCAGCTACAGCTATTGGCAACTTGATAACAAATTCATTAAAAAATGGAGCTGTAAATACATTTTCTACACCGTCTAGCTGGTCCAGCACCTGTTTCGCATAATGGGCTTTATGCAGGTTCATTTGTGACATTTCCTGCACCCCCTGTTTACCAAGTGCAGTTAACGCGATCGAAGAAGCCAGCGCTAGCAAGGCTTGATTGGAACAAATATTAGAAGTCGCTTTTTCGCGACGAATATGCTGCTCACGTGCTTGAAGGGTGAGTACAAAACCACGTTTGCCATCCTCATCCTTGGTCTGACCCACAATACGGCCTGGCATTTTCCGCATTAATTTGGAAGTTGTAGCAAAATATCCGCAGTGCGGACCTCCAAAGGACACTGGAATTCCGAACGGTTGCATATCGCCGACCACGATGTCTGCTCCTAATTTTCCTGGTGCTTCTAATAAGCCAAGTGCAACTGGATTGGAGGAGACAATAAGAAGAGCCCCTTTTTCATGAGTAAGCTGTTCAATTGCCCGTAAATCCTCTACGCTACCAAAAAAGTTAGGGTATTGAACCAATACGGCGGCTGTTTCCACCTCTAAAGCAGCCTGTAGCTGCGATAAATTAGTGACACCCTCCTCGGTGAAGTCTACTTCAACTACCTCTACTTGTTGACCATATGCATAGGTTGCAAGGACCGCGCGTGTTTCTGGATGGACTGTCTTGGAGACAATAACACGTGGCTTCCCTTTATGACCAGCCGCCATCATTGCTGCTTCCGCCATCGAAGTATACCCGTCATACATTGAGGAATTGGCTACCTCCATGCCTGTGAGTTCACAAACCATTGTTTGAAACTCAAAGATTGCCTGTAGCTCCCCTTGGCTGATTTCGGGTTGGTACGGAGTATAAGCAGTAAAAAACTCACCACGCAATAACATATGGTTAACGGTGCTTGGCGTATAATGCTGGTACACCCCAGCTCCTAAAAAGTTTACATGAGTTGTAAAGTTAGCATTTTTCGAAGCTAATCCGCCCATGAATTTTACTAGATCTGGCTCAGATAGCGCTTCGTCTATTGCTAATTCTCTTGGAAAACGTACTTCTTCAGGTATATCGGAAAACAATTCATCCACGCTGGAAACACCCAGAAATTCCAGCATCTCTTTCTTATCTTGCTCCGTAGTTGGTAGATAACGATATGTCACGGATGGTTCCCCCTCTGATTTAACTTCTCGAATTCCTTACTTTTTAGGTCGTTTATAAAATGGAGTGGCGATAATTTTAGCACGCAGGCGTTTTCCACGTATCTCTACTTCTACCTCATTGTCGATAGTAGCATGAGCAGTTTGAATCAACGCCAGACCTACATTCTTTTTCAAAGTAGGCGATTGTGTCCCAGTAGTAACCTCTCCAATCTGTTCATCACCAACAAATACTGGATAATGTGTGCGAGGAATACCACGATCAATCATTTCTAATCCAACTAGCTTGCGTAAAGCCCCGTTCGTTTTTTGCTCCAGCAACACGTCATGTCCAATGCTTGGCACATCTTTATCTACTTTAACTGCAAAACCAATACCCGCTTCGATTGGCGTAATGTTCTGGGATAGCTCTTGACCGTATAATGGTAGCTTAGCTTCAAAGCGTAAGGTATCACGTGCACCTAATCCGCATGGAACCAAGCCATCCTCTTTGCCATTTACCAATAATTTTCCCCATAGCTCAATGGCATCAGCTTGATCCACGTACAGTTCAAAGCCATCCTCTCCCGTATAACCACTACGCGATACTAGCGCAGTAATCCCATCAATGGAAACGTTTTCTTTAAATTGGAAGAACCCGATCTCCTTGAGGTTCACATCCGTCATTTTCTGTAGAATCGTTTCAGCAAGCGGACCTTGAATCGCAAGCTGTGCTATTTGGGATGAAATATTTGTAACAGTGACATTTTCTGTTAGATTTTCCTGCATCCAAACAAAATCCTTATCAATATTGCCAGCGTTAATTACTAGCAAGTAATCATGATCTCGTTTTTTATAAATGATTAAGTCATCAACAGTACCACCATCTGGATAACACATCGCTGCATATTGAGCCTGACCGTCCTCTAGTTTAGATACATCGTTCGTAGTCAAGCGTTGTAAATAATACAGGGCACCTTCCCCTTTTACTTCCACTTCACCCATGTGGGATACATCAAATAGGCCTGCTTTTGTACGAACCGCTTCGTGTTCTTGCGTGATGCTACTAAATTGAACAGGAAGGTCCCAGCCGCCAAAATCAATGGTTTTGGCCCCGTGTGTAGCATAGATCGGATACAATGGCGTTTGCTTCAGCTTTGACATGTAACCACTCGCTTTCTTCATCTCTTTGTTTTTCACCTAAACGAAACTTGGCGCCGGCAGAGTCTTGTTGCTCTTTTCCTATCTTTTTTTGCATCATGATCATTTTTGATAGCACAAAAAAAGACAGCGAACCTGTAACAGCCAACGCAAATAAGCGCCCGCTCTCCAAGCTCTCTGTCCCGGTACCTGAGAGTTACCCTACTGGTAAGTAGGTTTCCCCTTTGGTGGCTTCTATGAAAAAAGCTCTCTCCAGAGGTGCGTCCAGTAGAGGTTCTTTTGCCTGAGAGATTCACCATTCCTGGTTTGCTCCTTCGGCGCTGCACAGATGATACTCGCAGTCTCTCCCTACTACCTTCATTCGCAAAAGAAGGGTTATTGTACATAAAATCTATGGAAGAAACGCATACTATAACGTGTCTTCCTGTCTGTCTCCTTTATCCTAACATGACTTTGGAAAGAAGAAAACAGAAATTTGCAAAACAGCAATTATTTATTAACATTAAAACGCTTACATCATAAAAATGTTCGTTTTTTAAATAGATTTACCTTGGGATTTTAAGATAGTAAGAAGGGAGATACCATGTATGACGAATTTCTCACTTTCTTTCGATACGAGCTGGGTTGCCCCTTTGGAAGAATTAATTCAGCAGGATGGGCCTTGGAATAAATGGGAGTTGTTTCAGCTCGCATTACAGGCAGAGGAGGCATTGGCAGTAACTGATTTTGATCAGCTTCAATGTTTAAAATACCTCCCTTATGTAGAACCCTTCCCTCATCAAATCGAAACCGCTAATCGCGTTCTAAATCAGATGAGGGGTCGGGCTATTTTGGCCGATGAAGTAGGGCTAGGTAAAACAATTGAAGCAGGACTCATAATGAAAGAGTATATGGTACGCGGATTAGCCAAAAAAATTCTGATCCTTGTACCCGCTTCCCTTGTCATACAATGGACCAAGGAGCTTAATCAAAAATTCGGCATCCCAGCCATGCCACAAAAGAAGGAGTACATGTGGCGCCAATATGATGTGGTTGTGGCCTCCATTGATACTGCTAAACGGGACCCTCACCGTCGGCATGTGCTTGATATTGATTATGATATGTTAATCATTGATGAGGCACATAAGCTAAAAAATAAACGGACGAAAAATTATCAGTTCGTGAAAGAAATTAAGAAAAAATATTGTCTGCTGCTGACTGCCACTCCTATTCAAAACGAGATGGATGAACTCTATAATCTGATCAATTTACTTCGTCCTGGGCATTTAGGGCATACGCAGTCCTTCTCATCCACCTATGTAGATGGCAAACGCCAAGCTAAGAACAGTGGTAAATTGCAAACGGAAATCAAAAAAATCATGATCCGCAATCGCCGCAGTGACGGAGGAGTTCATTTTACTCCGCGCCGTGTTCAATCTATCCCGATTGAGTTATCTGTTGAGGAGCGTGCGCTTTATGATGGCGTTACTCAATTCGTCAAGGAAAGATATCAGCAGGAGACGGGAAAAGTCAATGCTCTAGCTTTATTAACCTTGCAACGAGAGGTATGCTCAAGTCGTGAAGCTGCCTTCATGACGTTATATCATATGCATCAAAAAGCTCCCGAGGCCTCTCCGAAACGGGCGGAAATCATGCGTTTAGTCGATATGATCAAGCAAATTAAGACGCATTCCAAAGCGACAAAAACCGTAGAGCTATTAAAACAAATCAATGACAAGGTGATCATCTTTACCGAATATCGTGCTACGCAAAACTATTTACAAAAATATTTAAGCGAAAACGGTATTACATCGGTGCCTTTCAGGGGAGGCTTTAAGCGTAGTAAAAAGGATTGGATGACGGACTTGTTTCAAAACCGAGCACAGGTACTCATTGCTACTGAAGCTGGCGGGGAAGGAATTAACCTGCAATTTTGCAATCACGTTATCAATTATGACATGCCCTGGAATCCAATGCGCATCGAACAAAGAATCGGACGTGTTCATCGACTCGGTCAAAAAAAGGATGTTTTTATCTATAACTTATCCACCACCGATACGATCGAAGAACATATTCTTCGCCTGCTATATGAAAAAATTGATCTATTTGAAATGGTTATTGGCGAGCTAGATGATATAGTAGAACGTCTTGCTTTAACAAAATCCTTGGAGCAAAGTCTTGTAGAAATCATTATGGATTCCCGCTCCAATAAAGAAATGGCATTAAAAATGGATAATATGGGCAGTGTGCTTCGCTCTCTACGCCAAAACAAAGAGCTGCATAAACACCCACAATCCCTTCCGCAATCATAAGCACCTTTGCAACCGGTGGTACAGGAAATTCTCACACCTTCATCACTTATCGAGAAAGGAAGTTCCCCCTCATGCAACAGACGGAAGTACGGGAATTCGTAGAAAAGTATTTTGCAGCCTTTCAGTCACACGTAGTTGAGAACCATCCAGACTATGTCACTGTAAAATTACCAGAGGATGTAGATAAGGATATCGGGAATCGCCCATTTTACTGGTCTTGGGTGGAGAAAATGAATATCGCTCCTCAGCCACTCCACCTCACCCTATATTTTCCTCAGACGGAGATTCCAAAGGAGCTTCGGGCTGAGCATATTCATTTTGGTTCAAAACGGCTTCAGCAAATCTTTGAATCTACCTACAAGCACGGACGCTTTGTTTGTATGTACGAAACTCCAAAGGGTATCTTGCAAAAAGCAAGTATGTCGACACGAAGATCGACAGCGTTAACTCCTTGGCTCCATTTAAATATAAAAGTTTCTTTTATCTGTGACAAAAAACGCGATTTCCTTCTTTCTCTCGGGATAAATCTACATCAAGCGCGAGTGGTTCAGGATTTTTACCCGTTTCTCAAGCGGTTACAGCTTACTCCTGCTATACCTGATTATTTTTATACATTGGATCGCCGTCTGGACATTCCCCAAGCTATTGAGATGGCTAAAAGTGAAGTGTACCATTTTTTAGATAATCAAGATCATTCCTGGGCTGACCAAGCTCGCCTTCGTCTTCAGGAGGAGTTAGATATCTTAGAGGAATATTACAAGCATGCGGCACTAGAGCAAGAGCGGGAGGAGGCTAAGGCTTCAAAAACACCTTCTAAAGAAGAAGCTACTGGAGAAGCCGATTTAGAAGAGGCCTCAAATCCTTCCGTTATAACCCCTACTCCACAGGCAAAGAGTCAAATCGATAAGAATATACAAGGTGAAACAAGCGAAACTCCGGTTCTTCACACGGATTCCCCTTCTCCATTGGGGCATTTGCTCTCGGTGAAGCGTCCGACACCTATCGCTGACGAATCGATCCCTGTCACACTCTCGCAATCCCCTGCAACGATGCAGGATCATTTACAAAAGGGTGGACGTATTCTTGATTTTCTACGAATAAATGGCATACAAGAAACACCAAAGGAGCAAGTCGAACAAGAGGAATGGAAAGCAAGTAGTATCGAGGAGGAAAAAGAGCGACGTATCAGCGAATTACGCTGGCAATATGAACCGCGTGTCGACGTAAAGCTTATTAATGGTGGCTTGTTTTATTTATTTAATTTGCCACCAATCTAATCGGTGCGTTGCTTAGTTAGACCTGATTCTACATAGCCCAGAAATTTGTAAAACAACAGCGAAGAAATATAGAGGAGAGCTGACAGCAACCAACAAATCTTTTGATGGCATTTGGTTACAATAGGTAACGTAACCTACGAAGGGATGGTGTCTCAGTGTATGAAACTACGTTCACTAGCGAGCCGATTCTTGTTGCTACTCCTCTTATTCTCGCTTCCCTCTTCTCAAGCGCATGCTGCACAAGAAGGTCCATGGACCGCAGCTTTTACCCAACACATTCAGACTTGGATGAAAAAATTAGAAGAAAAGGATAGTCAGTTCAAAGCCTGGAAACAAGCTAGCATTGAAATCCAAGCATTAGGTCCTGGTTCGCATGAATGGCTGGTCACGATAAAGGAAAAAGACAAACCCCTTGGCTATATGATTGTCACCGAGTCACAGGAGACAGCAAACCAAGTAACTCCTGAATTTGTTTTGATGGAATACGGACTGGGTGAATATACATTGTTTGATCAAAAGCTAGCACCAAAAGATGAGAAAGCAGAATTATATTATGATGGCTTCACATCGTATTGGCGCATACCGATAGCAGATACACATGAATATATCGATGCGAAATCCGGCGAAAAGTTTCCGTCTCGACTCAAGCCTGATCCATCCGTTATGCATCGTATCGCTCGTCAAAAATTAGTAGATAAAGAGGCTCAACTAACTTTGAGCCGGACGTTGCTATCTACGGAAACGGACCCTTTTTCCCGTATTGACTGGTTAACCGCAAGAGTGAATCGTCCCACTACGCCAAAACAAGAGCTAACCTACTTGCTCACTCAAAAACCAAATGAACCGATTGTTATTACTGCCGATTTGTTCGAAAAAGAAGTGATGGCTCCTTTTACTATCGGAACCGTTCACCTCTGGGATAACGAAACGTACATAGGTGTCTGGGACTCGGGGTTGCGTTTCTTACCTTACTCTTATATTGAACAAGTGGGAAGTATCGTACACACTTCATCAAACCATGTAAAATAGCAAAACGGTGGTTTCTCTCCTTTCATGTGAGAGAATACCACCGTTTTGACCTTTATTCAGCGAAAACCATCATCAACAGGAGAACAGCGCTCATTTACCTGATGAAAAATTTCATCCAGTGTCATGCCCTCTGCATTGATAACAGGCGCTCCTGCAATACTCTTGGACTGATCTCCAATCAAGTTTTCATCCATACCTGTAATGACTACAGCATCTACCATCTGTTGCCAATTTCCCAATTCAACCACATCAAAACCATTACTGCGTAGCATCGAGTTTACATGGGATAATGTTTTTTCTACGGCTACTTTTGGCATAAGAACCCCCAGATGTTATTTTTTGAATAATAGCTTGATGGACATCGGGATTGCGCCAAACCATTTAGAGGACCAGGGTTCGCGCGGCACTTCACGTTGTCGCCGACGCTCTTCCTTAGGAGTCTCCAAATATTGCACAAAGCGCTTGGTCATATACTTTACGTATTCTTGCGATGACATCGCGCATCCCTCCCTTGGCATTAGTGTTGCCTAAGAAGAGCAATTTAAATCGTTATGCGGTGGTTATTTCATCGACAATTTCTTCTATCGTTTTCCCAGTTGTATCGATTTGAATAGGAGCAAAATCGTATGCCCCTGCGCGTGCTTGTAGCAGTTCTCGTACTTTTTCCTTCACATTTCCTTGAAGAAGTGGCCGATTCTGATCTCGTTCAACACGGCGAATAATCTCCTGCTCGCAAGCAGTAAGGGCTACTACTCGTCCATGCTGAAGCATTACCTGAACGTTCTCAGGTCGCAACACCGCTCCGCCACCCGTGATTATCACGCGACGATTTCCGTCAACCAATTGACGTAACACATTCGTCTCAAGCTGTCTAAATATCTCTTCGCCATCCTCGGCAAAAATTTGGGGGATTGTTTTCCCCGTTGCTTTGGCGATTTCTTCATCTAGATCACATCGCTCATAATGTAGCCGCTGTGCGAGTTGTTCACCTACTGTTGATTTACCTGTTCCCATAAATCCAATGAGAATAATATTGGTTGATTGCATGGTGTTTTTCCCCTCGTCACTATTATTGAATGGTGACCGTCCGCTTTTCCTTCTGATAAGTTACTCGGTACCCTAAGCCCTCGTTTAGCAAAGCAAGTGGGAATAAGCTGCGTGCGTGCCACTCTAACAAAGGAACCGGCATTTTCTGTTCAATTCCATTTAAAACATAACGATCTGATTTTTCATGGAAAACAATGACGTTACGCTTTGACTCTGCTCGTATTGTACGGTTGGCCTGATCCGACGTTACCTTAAAACCTAACTGCTCCAAGGTTTCGCGGAGGGGCAAATAAACTACATGATTACGGATGCGTCCCCTTGTAGCTGGATAAAAATGAGTTTGACCTATAATGATATTCACATAATACTCCGCAGCAATTGGGATAAAGCTCTTTTGATTTTGTTTGTGGACATTTGGAACAAAATACTGGGCCTCAGCTCCTAAGATTTGACCTAACGCCTGATCCAAATGCTCTGGACCAATGACTTTATGCTGGTAATTGCTTTGCACCCGTTTTAAAAAGTCAAAGAATAATTGGTCCCCCAGTTGTTTTCGTAAATTATCGAACAGTAAGGCCGCATTGGAATACCAAGTCCAATCAAATTCATAGTAATCCTTAAACTGTGTCAGGTGATTCGAAAGTTTCCCATATGGATAAGCTTTTGCCAGCCTATTCGCCTCCGCCTGATACTCCGCTAATATTTTGGCCGCGGCTTTTTCTCCATAGCGTTCCCGATAATAAAAGGTAACACTCGCCTCCACTAATCCTTCGTCCATCCATCCTGTATATGGCTCAATATTTTCAACAGAATTGTACCACCACAAATGAGCTAACTCATGCGGTAACCAATGCTCTACCTGATTGCTGTTAACCTTATGCTTGGCGATAATAGCCATATTCGCGTATTCCATAGCATAGACTGTGTCATCTCCTGTCTCTGCTATACCAATTCGAGGATAAGGAAGCTCGCCCATTAATTTGCTGTAAATCGGCAGAACCTGAGTAGCAATCTCCTTTAATTTTGCCAAATGAGTTACATCTGTCGACCCAATATCCACTGTTAGATTTGGGGAGATTTTGACCGTTTCAACTTTGTATAATGGACTGCCTACCATTGTAAAATTAAGTAGCTTTTTCCCTGTAAAATGATAAGTAGATCGGCCACCTTCATTACTGGATTTCTTTCCTCTTCCCCATGAAGTTACCCAATTAAATGAAGAGGGAGCGACCATATCGACTTCATAATCGGCATAATGATAAATGTAAGGGTCACCATATCCGATGACCTGTGGAGGCTCATACCAGCGCTTCTGCTGATCCATAGCTCCAAGCATCGGGTACCAATGTGTTAAGGTCCAAATTCCTTGATGAACACCAAAGCGAGTTGGCCCACGTGGAACCTTTGTTTCAAAAACCACTTCTAGCTGTGTTCGTGTTTCGTTTTTAGCTGGGTTATCCAACACAAGGACAGGATCGCGCCGGTTATAGGACATACTTTTTCCTTTCCAGCGAATGGCGGAAATTTTGTTGCTGCTCCATTTATAACCGTAATAATACAGATAGAGCTTCTCCGTCTGTGGATTATCAAAAGTCATAGTAACCGTTCCTGCTATTGTTGCTTGATCAGGCAATAAAGATGCCTTAATTGTATAAGAAGGATTAAGTTCTTTGACTACTGGCGGTAACAACTCTTCTTTACGAAACGGATCTACTGAGGTTGTACTGTTATAAAATAAAGAATCAGATTGTAAAGAGGATAAAAACTCCTTAATCTCAGGTAATTTCATGTAGGCTCCCATCGCTGCAAAGCACATCAATAAACCTACACATACTGCTAAACTTTTCTTATGTATTGCTTTCATGTAGAACTCTCCCCACTACTTCCCAAGCCAAAGCTGAATAATAATTCCTCTACTGGTACAATCGGCTAATGCAAGAAACTTCTTTACAGATTGTAACATAGTCGATTTCTACTGTGTGGCATCATTTCTAAAAAATAAGAAGAAACGCAGAATAAACCTGCATACGGACAGGAAATACGCTGCGTTTCTTTGTTACTGATATTTTTCATCTCACCCCTATGGTTCCCTTTCTTCTCCAGTCACTACATCAATTACATGCGCTGGATAAAGTGGGGTTGATATGCTTTTACTAGCTGGAGGACTTATTCCTTTTTCCACCCATTCGACCAATAAATCAAAACATTGGTGTGCATAAGGTAGCATTGGCTGTAATTCATGCTCAGGATCAACCTTGCTCCAAACCAGACCGTCCACATGATTCGCTTGTTCAATCATGTACAACCGATGCTTACTCGCTTGCCCTGCCTGCTGGATTAATTTTGCATAAGCCTTTGCATGCAGATCGGGAAAAATCAAAGCGTCCCACGTTCCAGCAACTGAAATAAGCGGCGTGTGTATCCGGCCTGTATTTGCAATTGGCTGAACTGCTTGTTTGACCGATGTAGGTCTTTTTTTATAATCATAAGAAGCAAAAATATGGTCATAGCTTCGGTCACGCAGGCCGGTTTGATCATAGTAGAGATAATCCTGCCAAGCCAAGCGATTAGGAGCGGTGGGATCAAACTTATCTCGATAAATATTTAGGCTAACAAACCAATAGAGCTGATCATAATATGCCCATAATTTTTCAGAGCCTACTGGCATTCCAGCCTCATAGATGCATGTGCGTGCCTGCTTTTGTCCGTCCCCTGTGCCATATATGGCAGCATAGGCATGTTGTACAACGGTGGTGAGCGAGCTAATCAAATTCGGAGCCTCTGCTTGCCACATCACCCCTTCCAGCTCTAGTCCTCCATCAAATAGAGCTGGCTCTCCCGTTAATTGGGGATCATCATGTTCCAGTGCATACCTCACTACATAGCCACCGTTAGAAATCCCCATAGCATAGGTAGGAACCCGATGATGTTCAGTCAGTAAACCATGAGCCGGATTGCGGTCGTCCTTGCTGGAAATCAACTGCTCTTGATGATGAGTGGTTAAGTAATCCTGAGCTACTTTTGTTACCTGTCGAAAGCACCTATGCCATTTCGCTATGCTGTCGTCCTTTGCTATCAGTGCATTCTTCACTTTTGCTAACGGATCATTTGGATCACACTTCCCCTGAGTTCCTTTATCAATAGCCGCAAAAGCGTAGCCTTGTCCTAGAACATAATCACTGAATAATAAATCGGTTGATGTTTCATTACGTGTCGCCGGTACTCCAGCCACCACTAATTTTCCATTCCAATCATCTGGGATACGGATCAGAAATTTGGCATCGTCTAGCATGCCATTGATCTGCTTTCCTGTAATCTCTCCCGGCTTATACATGTGATACCAGCCCGTCCCCTGCATCGGGTCCCCCCACGCTAAGGGAACTAAGCTATCATTTCCTTGCACAATAGCTGCTTGGTATTGAACAGGATTTTTGGTAGTAAGCCAATTCCCTGCTTTGCCATCAAAGGTTTTCACTGTAACATTGCGGGCATCTGGAATAAAAAGGGACGAAGGGCTACTTCCACCTCCTATAAAAGGAGCCATCGTTTTCAATAATGTATGCCGTAAAGAATGAATTAACTTATTTTTCAGAAATATCACCCCGTGGCTAGAAAGGCGACCTAAGTCGCCCTTTTCTAAATTAACACACAGCAACCGCCTCTAGACAAACCTCGTTTTGCTGCGCCCAACGATGCAATTCCTTTAGAACATGTATGCAATCAGGACTTTCTCTATGAATGCAAAGCGTATCTGCGGCTAATTCAATGACACTGCCATCTACCGTTCGTACCCGTTGTTCTTTTACGAGCTGACTTGCCTGTTGCAATTGCTCCTCCTTGCTAATTAAAATGCTTCCTTCCAATTCACGGGGGGCTAATCGCCCATTCGGCAGGTATGCTCGATCTGCAAATACTTCCTCCGCCACATACAGCCCATGCTCTAGACCGACCTGAACCAACGAGCTTCCTGATAATGCGTACAAGATTAAATCCTCTCGAATATCCGTAATAGCGCGAACAACTGCTTCTGCTAATTCTGGCCGCTCCGCTGCTTCATTGTACAGAGCTCCATGCAGCTTCACATGATGCAATGTGCCTCCCAGTGCTCTTGTAATTCCTTCCAAAGCAGACACCTGATATAACACCAGCTCATATACTTCGCGCATGGACAAATTCATGGAACGACGACCAAACCCATGAACGTCAGGGTAACCGGGATGTGCTCCTATTTTTACACCCTGCTTCAGTGCTGCTTCAACCGTACGGCATATCACATGCGGGTCCCCAGAGTGAAAGCCACAAGCAATATTTACCGATGTAATCCAGCGTAAAATTCCCATATCTTCATCAAGTCGATGACGCCCAAACATCTCTCCCATATCGCAGTTAATATCTAGTTTCATCCTGTCTTTGTCCCCTCGCTCTCTCTTTGTCCATATAATTGTAAGCGCATTCAAACAAAGCTGTAATATTTTACCTTACCTTAAACCTTATTTCCTTATCATACCACGTGGCCCAATTACAAAAAAGTGAAACAAAGTTCACTTTTTTATTTACTCGCGCCTTCACCAGGACAACATGAAGAAGAATAAAAAAGACTTTTCCCATCACAACGAACTGATTGGATGAGAAAAGCCCCTTTATGTTTTACAATCAAAAGCTCTGCTAGCTAGCTTTGAACCGGGATAGGCTTTGCTGCCGGATGCTCCGATTTGGCGATAGATGTATTATCGCTGATTAATGATTCAGCCAAAGCCATCAGTTGATTTTTCTCTAATTGATAGTCAAATTCCTTCGCTTTATCCGGCTTCGCATTGTTATACTCAGTTGGGATTTCATGGCGATGTGAACGTTCTACCTTTAGTACAAAGTGAAGCCGTTCTAATTGTGATATCACTTGCTCAATTTCTTCAGCGTCCACATACATGGCAACGTAATTGAGTCTTTTGGATACATAATGAATGGTGCCGAATTTTCGTAAATTCTTCGCAACACGAGGATTTTTAATCCAAACAGCTACTCCCAATCTTTTCAGTCTCATCGTGCCCTGAAAACTCCTTCCTCTACTGACAATCCTATGTAATCAGGCTCAAACTACGTCTTTTAGCAAAAAACGTAGTTTTATGAGCGCTGTCGTATTTTTCATTAAGCGTGTTTCTTTTCTTTATTACCGCAACCACAGCTGCCACCAGTACCGCAACCGCTGGCCATTGCCTCCATAATTGGGTTATTGCTAGGAACTTTAACGCTCTCTGATACAGAATCAGCTATAACACGACCTACTTGATACAATAGCTGATCTAAGCTTGCTTCTGCTTTCTTAAATTCACGAACAGTTGGCAACGCTTCATAAGACTGCTTTAATTCTCTTATCTCAGCCATTACCTTGTGGAAATCTGGGTGATACTTACCAAAACGTTGAACTTCTTCATAGTCTAGCTTTTTACGCTCAAAGCGCTGGATATATAGTAAGACTTTCTCGTCATTTTCCATAGCTTGCTTCGTTTGTAAATAATCATTCACTTCTTGTGATTCATTTATCATAATGGCTAAATGATCAGCCTCATACAACAAGCTAGCCATATCTAATTCACTTGGTATATCTATCATGTTTTACCTCCTTTACAGGCAAACCTACTATTATTTTAGCACGAAACCCCTCATGGAGGCACAGGAAAGATTTAAACATCACACATTTTTTACTTGGCTTTCCTATAAATATGCTGGAATCAGGATACGTAGCCGTGATATCTCATCCACTTTTTCTTTCCAAAATTTATCTTTTGACATCATACGTACTTGCCAGTACCCATGTTCCAATTCCACTTCCTGTACTCTGCCCGTCCATTCATCTTGTCGATGGGTTTGGCATTGTACCTCTAATCGAAGCTCCTGTGCTCGTTTTAGCATCAGGCGCATCGTATTTGGATGATAGCCTTGATAATGTTCCGTCCACATTTTTGGTAAGGCTGATAGACCCGGGATGGCTTCACCGACATCAGGAAAAACATTTTCAACCTTGAAATCAAGAAAGGCTGTTACCAAGGGGAAAAAGCCTTCACTATCTAGGTTTATCTCTGATGGAATGAGATTGTTATCCGAGTGAGCCTCATCGAAATGGGAGCCTAAAGCCTGGAAACGACGGATTTCCCCTGACTGCGGCTCATACCCACATTCCCTAAGCAAGGAGATAAATTCCCCCAATTTACTTTCAGGAAGTAAAAAAGCTACAGGCGAAATGACTTCCGATATAAACGGGGCAAGAATTCCTATATCACGTAATTCAGCTAACAATGCAGGGCTGGTTGTTTTAAACCGAATCACCTGCTCATAGGAGAGCTGTTTCGCGTCCTCTGACCATTTTATGAGGAGTTGAGCAACAGAGTCCGGCACTGGATGGGCTGTATGCTCGTGGAAAAATTGAAGGATTTGGTCAACACTTCCTCCTGTTGATAAGTAGGTCTGCACACGTTGGGAGGTTACATTGCAGGTAATAAAATCCCCAGCTACATTCATTTCTCCCAAACGGCTTAGCTCCCAAAGTTGAGCTAACATCATACCCGGAGGAACCATGACTTCACCAGTCGAATCCAAATACCATTTAGGCTGATGATCCCCCTGATCCTGATGATACGGATTATGGCGAATCCACAGGTTTTGTTCATTATCTTCGCCTAATTGAATGAGTCCAAAACCAAGCAAAGGATGTAACCAGGTCTTTTTCAATTGCTCCTGGGCCTGTTCTGGTAGCCTATAACCTATCTTCGTTAGCTTAGAAAGAATCTCATCTATCCTGTACCATTCTTTATCGAGCAATTGCAATTCAAATAGAAATCCTTCTTGCCACGACTCCTTTGGCGCATAGTATCGTAATAGGTTTGTTTTGATATCCTCAAGCTGTTCCACATTTTTCTTTCGTAACCAATCATTTAATATTGCGGGATGCAGGCAAATTCTTTTATCTTGTAAATAGACAAGCCGCATTCGTAAGGATAGATCAAAGAGAAAAGAAACGGGCGTTTGATCATCTACCTTTACTTCAGACGGCAAAAGACTAGAAAACCACCCCCGCATATGTTCATCTCTCAAAGAAATGCGATCCATCCATTTGAGGAGCATTCGCCGGGGTATTCCGTTTTTTTGTGTAAGAGAAACCGATTGTTCTCTTAAAAACAGCAGAAAGGCAAGCATATCCATATGGATACCGCGCCCTGCTGGAAGTGAATAGGAAAATACATGCGGGATGGCTTCCTCTTTTACTGATGGTTCTATCCCTTTTTTGTGTGTAAGGCTACTAAAGGCGTATATATTTTTACGTAATTCGAACGGCATCATATAGCCTATCTCGCTCCACATTTTTCGAACCGTATAAATAATACCTAGTCGACGTAGCTTTGTAAGACCTGCTGTTAACAGAATATCTTGCTGAGTAATTGTCTCAAATTCACGCTTACGTATAAATCCCTGTTGCGCATTTGTATAAAAAAGAGACACTGCTTGACGCTCGTGCTCTGTGAGTGCTTCCCATAATGATTGACAGAAGCTTGCATCCTGTAGTCGGTTCATTAAAGATTTGTCGCATTTGAAATTTAATCGCCGGTTCTGTTCCTGGATAATCTCTTCCGTTGTACGTTCTGACAACATATCCAGACATTTATATAAATTCACGAAGCTCACCTCTATTCGTAACGGTAGATGGAGGAAATCATAGGAGGGATAGAGAATGAAACATGTATTAGCAGGCCTATTGCTAATGGGAGGAATCCTGATCTCCTACATCAACACGACCCCAACTGCAACAGCTCAGGATATCTCTTTGCCTCACAATATTCAACAGTCTAACCAAAAAGGAGTTGTATCTATGAATGATTTTAGCACTGCTCCTACTTCCTACCCCACTTCTGTAGATCTGGCGCTTGCCGATATACAAGAACAGGGTGGCTATCGACTGATTCATGAAAATGATCTCACCTATGTAGCCATTGCGCTTGGTGAGCGCCCTACCAGTGGCTATTCTATCAAGGTTGACAAGGTCCAGCAAGAGACTGACGGAACTTATGTCATCCATGTCGTAGAAGAGCGACCTCAAAAATCAATGCTGCTTCAAGTAATTACCTACCCAACTACGGTAATTACCTTACCTCAAGATGCACAACACGTAACCATAAACTACCTATAATAACGAACGACAGAGCGAAAAGGAAAAAGCTGTGGATGGTGTTCATGGACTCCACAGCTTTTTCCTATGTAGGTGAAAGCCTCATAAGACTCTCTTTTTCATTTGCTTAGTTGATTACGATTTCAAAGGTCTGTTTGACACCATAGGATTCATGGTTGTTATGGGCTAATTCCACTTCTATTTTGTGTTTTCCGGGAGCCACATCCGCTAAGGTAAATTGCGGGCCAAAAATCTTGGCTATTTTCTTCCCATCTACATACAAATGGACATGGCCTTCACCGTCTTTATTTTCTTTTCCCATGTTTTCCAATGAGAACCGGAAATCTTGAACAATCATTTTTAATTCCAGATCATTGCCTTTTACTTGGTGTTCCACGACAAGAGAGGGCTTCTTCACTTCTTCAGCAAGTACATGTGTCTGATTGCTGTGAGTTGCCTTTTTTCCTTCCAATGAATGCAATCCCATCATGGATAGCTCTAAAATAGCTACAAACAAAATAAATAAGTAAAAACGACGTCCACGCAATTTTTGGATCATACAGGACACTCCTTACTTTTTGGTGAATATAGCCCTAGAGTGCCCTGTTTTTCCCTGTTTATGCTACAATCGTCTACTTCATTGATCAGTTCGTTAAGCGAATTTTATTCTCTTGTAAAATTACTTTCTCAATAGCCTCATGCTATTAAGAATAACAATCATGGCTGCTCCTGTATCGCTAATGACGGCCATCCACAGTGTGAGCCAATTTGGGATGATCAAAAGTAGTGCAATGGCTTTGATCAACAGAGAGAAATATATGTTTTGCTTGATAATCGCTAACGCTTGTTGGCTAAGTCTAATTACATATGGTAATTTTTCTAGGTCATCAGCCATCAATACAATTCCTGCTGTTTCCATCGCAGTATCTGTCCCTGCTCCTCCCATCGCAATACCTACATCAGCAGTAGCTAAAGCTGGGGCATCATTAATACCGTCACCCACCATTGCGATCGTGCCACCTTCTCGCTTTTTCGCTACCTTTATTGCCTCCAGCTTATCCTCTGGCAACAATCCTGCTTGTACGTGTCCGATCCCCACTTTTTGAGCCATATGCTGTGCCGCTCCGGCATTATCTCCCGTCAGCAACAAGGTTTTTACGCCAATGCCTTGTAATTGCTGCATCACCTGTTGGCTAGTTGGGCGAATGGTATCAGATATGATGAGGGCACCCCAAATTTCTTTCGTTGTTCCCACTAATACAATCGTTTTGCCAGCTTGTTGCTCTTCTTTAATCTGTTCTTGTAAAAGGCCAAGCTCAACATTATATTCGATAAACAGCTTTTCATTCCCAGCCAAATACGTGATTCCTGACAGGGTAGCACTAGCACCCTTACCAACAATGGTTTGATGATGATCCGAATTCTGCGGGAGAATCCCACTTTCCCTTGCCTGCAACAGGATAGCTGTAGCAATGGGATGATGTGAGGATTGCTCGATCATGGCCGCCTTTTCAAGAATTTCTGTCTCTGAACGTTCCTGAAGAGTAAGAATTTTTTCAACCTGTAATTTTCCAGTTGTGATCGTACCCGTCTTATCAAACGCCACTTGCTTTAAATGACCAATCATCTCCAAGGCGGCTCCACCCTTAATCAGCACACCATGACGTGCCGCACTGCCAATAGCTGACACTACTGCAACTGGAGTCGAAATCACTAAGGCGCAAGGGCAAGCGATTACCAATAGCTCCAAGCCACGGTAAAACCAATGTTGCCACTCTCCTGTAAATAAAGGAGGCAAAATAATAACAGCTAGGGCCACTACAATGACAATGGGCGTATAAATTCTAGCAAATTTCTCTACGAACTGCTCCGTCGGTGCCTTCTTCTCCTGTGCTTCCTCCACTAAATGAATGATGCGAGCTAACGTCGAATCGGAGCCGATCTTCGTGACTTCCATCTCAACTACGTCAGTTTCGTTTATACTACCAGCAAAAAGAGTGTCACCTACGCCTTTGTCAACTGGCATGGATTCCCCAGTGATCGGCGCCTGATTAAACGTTGAAATCCCTTTAACAATAAACCCATCAAGAGGAATTCCTTCACCTGCTTTGATTAACAAGCGCTCTCCAACTAGTACATCTTTTACTGGGATACTAACCCATTCGGCTCCTCTATAGACAATCGCTTCCTTTGGTGCTAAACGTAGCAAGGAGCGGATAGATTGACGCGTTTTATTGATAGATAGGGTTTGCAAAGCGTTCCCAAGTCCAAATAAGAAAACAACCGTTGCCCCTTCTAACCATTCCCCAATAAAAGCTGCACCTATTGCCGCTAAGCTCATCAGCAGATTCATATCGGCCGATTTGCTTTTTAGAGCATACCAGGCGGCTTTTAATGGCTTTAATCCAGCAATCACCATAGCTATAGCATAAGCACTATTCCCCAGCAGTTCTAACTGGAACGCATGCAGTATAAGCCCTGCCAGAATAAAAAAACCTGCTGTTCCCGTACGCCAAACCGCCTCATTTCGCCACCAAGCTTCCGGTTCAACACTAGCCAAGCGATCATTTCCGTCTTGATATGTACCTTTGTAACCAGCTTCCGTAATAGCTTGGAGAACTTGTTCAACATTAGCTTTTTTACCTAAGCGCATTTTAGCTGTGCTAAAGTTTACTTCTACTTCAGACATGTTCAGGCTTTTCTGCACATGCTTCTGTAACGTCAATGCGCAGGAGCCGCAATCCATGCCCTCAATATGATATACCTGTGCAGCGGGTTTATTGGTTAATTCATTCGTCGCCATTTCATGTTGGGCTGAACAGCATCCTGTAGCGTGTGAATGTTCAGCATGATTATGGCCGTGATGAGTGTGTTTCTGATGTTCGTGATCGTGACTATGATTTTTGTGATGATGCTCTTGATGCGAGTGACCTGCATCTTGACAATGCTCGTGCTGATGGTGATCTGCATGGGAATGCTGCCCCTGTTCACCACAGCAAGTTTTCGTTACAATTTCGTTATCTTGATGTTCTACGTGAGAATAATTGGAGTTTTTTTCTTGTCCATTATGCTTATGATTCAGATTTTTCCTCATCCCGCAGCACCTCATTTTCCGATCTCTCTACATCGTAGTGTATCAGATAACATTATAATATTCAAACAATCATCTAAATGTTATTCCTTTGATTTTCTAAATCCTGCTTTTATTGCAGCTTCTTCAGTATCAAACCACTCCTCTGGTTTTGTTTGCTCATAATAACGTCCACCAGGCACATGATAAATTTTTTCACCCTTTGAATTAATATTTCCTTTGATTTGCTGCTTGCTGCTGTCTTTTTCCGAGCTACTTTCCTTTTTATCAGATTGATTCTTTTGCTTCTTCGAGGATGTATTCATTTGCTTATCCTGGTCCGCTTTCTGATAAACATCTAATGCCCAGAGCCCTCGATTATTTTCTCTAGCATCCTGTTCTGCCTTTAAGAACACTTCTGCTTGGGCTACATTAGGTGGAACTGTCATGATGCGAGCGTATCCTTCATGTACAAGATGCTCATTATAGAATGTGCCATCTTCTAAATAAACATAAGCTAATAATCTTTGATATTTATCGAAAGGCTGAACATCGAATTGAAGAGTGACCTCCTTGCCTTCTAACATACTTTTCGAATAGTTACTCGCTTCTTTTCCATATGGCTGTACAGGAGTATTGGGCTTTACCGTCTCTGGTGTATCCACTCCGATTAGCCTTACCTTATCGCCTCTTGTTGTTTTAAAGGTATCCCCATCGACCACTCTCTCTATTTTAACTTTCATTTTTCCATTGGGAGTAGGCTCGTTGTTTTCTTGGCTGTCTTTGTCAGTGGCGCATCCACTTACTGCTAAGGCAACACCAAGGGAAAGAATGGCTAATAAATGCTTCGTTTTGGCAAACATTGTTCTCATGTACAAATCCTCCATGCTTTTTGTTTATTTCTACCTTTCCCATCATACCAAACATACGTGCTTGTCTACAGTTTTTCTATTCTTATAAAGCAAAAAACGACCCACAACATCTTGGTAGGCCGCCTTTTTATCCGGTCATTATTCCCAGTCCCAATCAACGAGTAGTACAAATAAAACCACGACGATTATGATGATCCATATCAGTTCCTCGTTATCTCCATTTAAGAAGTCAAAATCGAAAAAACCCATGTGGACCCTCCTTTCCTCTTCGTTACAGCCTATGCGAAAAGGGATAAATTGGGTCCAAAAAAAACAAGCCCAAATATTATGGAGTGACACAAAAAAATAAAATAGAAAAAGACACTCGTTTTTCGAGTGCCCACAAATGCTCTCTTCATTTTAAATTTTAATGGCGTGAAGCTGTTTCTGAAATCTCTGCTAACGCTTCTCCAGCCTCATCTTGTAAAATGTTGCGGATTGCCATGTCTCCAATCGCCACAATGCCAACTAATTTTCCGTTATCAACTACTGGCAGACGACGAATTTGATGCTTGGCCATCAGCTTAGCTGCTGCATCCACGGTCATTTCTGGGGTACCAAGCACGATGTCTCTACTCATAACCTCTTCGACCTTACTAGAGCCTTGATGCTTTTCAGCAAGACCACGAATGACGATATCACGGTCTGTAATTACTCCGATAACATCTTTTTGCTCATTCACAACTGGGATAACGCCAACGTTCCAATCTCTCATTTTCACCGCTACTTCATATACATTATCTAATAATGTAACGGTAGCAAGATTCTCGGTCATGATTTCACGTAATGTTCTTTTTGCCATTTTTCTTCCTCCTTCCGTACTTAAACAAAGGTTAGTTTCCCCCCTCCGGTATTCTTTCATGCAATCGAGCTATTTTTTACGTCTCATAATCATTGCACAATCAGGAAAAACCTACTATCATAAGGGAGTGAATATCACGAAGGAGGAAGGCAGAATGCTTCTCAAAGAAACGGGAATCGGCGGCCAACAAGGAACTCTAGCCGACTTGGACATTGCTATGGATAGCTTAGGTTTCACGCGTTTTGCTTGGGATTATACCCATGCAACCTACGATTACAAGCTAAAGGATAGAGACACCACCTACTATCTTCGCATTCAAGCACATTGTGTAGAAGGCAAAATGGAAGATCCAGACACTGTATTAAAATTGGACGAGCCATTCATTGGCAAGCATCTGTTCCCGCATGGAATTGATTATGACTGTCCTATGCCAGATGGCGTACTCAACAATGCAAAACAGATTTTACAAGGATTAAAAGACAAATTAGCATAACAGTATGAAGGTTCAGTTTGTTCAAATACTTTACACAAGCAGAGAGGACATACCCACCTCTCTGTTTCATTTCTAGGGGTGATTTCTTTTTCAATGAAAACTCGGGGCGTACCAGATTTTCTCCTACTTTTTTTAACAGTGCTACTTGTAGGCTTTGGCATTACGATGGTAATGAGCTCCAGCTACATCTATGCTCAAACCGGAATATTGACATCCAAAGGTTGTGATCAATGTCTAGGTGACGGTTTGTACTTCGCAAAAAGACAAATCATCTTTGCCATCTTGGGTTTGTTTCTTATGTTCTTTGTTATGAACATCCCCTTCTCCTTTTATAAGAAAAACTTCCTGTTGATTGCCGTCGGTAGCTTTTTCTTACTTCTACTTGTTTATATTCCTGGATTTGGGAACAAAGCTAACGGTGCGCAATCATGGATTAAATTAGGCTTTATGAATTTACAAACCTCAGAGGTTGCCAAGCTGGGATTAATTCTGTATCTGTCAGCCCTCATCGCCAAAAAGGGAGACGCCTTCCGAAGCTTCAAAACAGGTTTAATACCACCTTTGACAGTTACGGGTATTTTCTTTTTGATGATTATGGCCCAGCCGGATTTAGGAACTGCAGCCATTATTTTAGGAACGGCTGGGGTTATCTTAATAGCAGGTGGAGCTAATATTAAGCATATCTTTTTGCTTACGGTCCCTCCATCTACTCTGTTTATTACTACTTATATCATGGTAAAACAACATGCTTGGGCACGATTAACCTCTTTTACTAATCCTTGGAATGATCCATTAGATAAAGGATTTCATATGGTTCAATCCCTCTATGCTATTGCACGAGGTGGAATCTTCGGTACAGGGTTCGGGAAAAGCTTGCAGAAGTATCTGTATCTACCTGAGGCATATACCGATTTTATCTTTTCCGTTATTGCTGAAGAGATGGGGCTAATCGGTACCTCTATCTTCCTGCTCTTATATCTGCTGTTAATCATTCGAGGACTGCAGATCAGCTTACGATCAACTGATACCTTTGCTACGCTGGCTGGAACAGGAATTGTTACCATGATTAGCATTCAGGCAATGATTAATATCGGTGGTGTAACAGGTGCTATACCTTTGACAGGTGTACCCTTGCCATTTATCAGTTATGGTGGATCATCCCTGTTGATTTGTATGACGAGCATGGGAATCCTACTAAGCGTATCTCGTGATGTTAATAGACAAAAAAATGCCCAGAGCTCCTCGATGCAAGGATAGGTTTTTCCCCTTCACAAACATAAAAAAATCCAACGACAGCAACAAATTCGTCGTTGGATTTTTTCTATTTCTGTTTATACCTATACTTGGTTCTCGTTATTCAATCGTGAGGCCCTCGACGCGTACGTTTACTTCATAAACCGTTAATCCTGTTAAAAACTCCACTGTTTCTTTTACTTTCTCTTGTAGATGCTGGCAGGTCTTGCTAATGATAGTTCCGTATCGAACAGAAACCCATAATGTAATAGAAGCACCCATGTCTCCTATTTCGACCATGATTCCTTTTGCGTTATTCTTCGCACCTAATCGCTTCGTCCACTCATCATAAAATGTAGTAGAACCACCTACAGCTACCTCTTCAATCTCTTGAGCCGCTACTCCTGCAATAACTGCAACTACTTGATCTGCCACTCTGATTTGGTCTTTCACGGAATCCATCCCTACCGCCTCCTTATGTGAACCGCCCTTATGTAGCGCTACTTGCCTGTTGTACATAGTTTACCCAACTAATCATGTGCTGCTTCAAAAATGTTTTTCTTTTATTATAACGGGTTTCGGCAAAGGCTTGAAGCACTATTCTCGAAAATTTTACCAGCTTTTAAACCAATAGAAAATCGGACAAACTACACTTACAAAACGAACTACCGTTTACTAACGTAGCTTTTTTACAAAAGGGAGGCATACATACAGTGCAAAAAGTTATGTATTGGTGTTTCGGAGTAATCTTGTGTACTGCATTTCTGGTTAGTAGTATTCCAAGTATCACACAAGCATTTACCATGGGTCCTACCTATAAGGAAGGAAGCACAGGTACCAATGTAAGAGAACTACAGGAGAGGCTTAAACATATTGGTTTTTACACAGGAGATATCGATTCTATTTTCGGTCCTCGCACAAGAAATGCTCTGCGTCTTTTTCAATATGAATTTGGCATGACTATTACCGGGGAGCTAGACGATAAAACAAAAGTCCGACTGTACAATGCAACAAAAAATTATGTGATGGGGACTTTTAAACCAAAAGAAAAAGGAAATCAAGTAATTACGGCTTCTAATGGCTTTTCGACTAATGATCTGCAAATTATGGCCCAAGCTGTATATGGAGAAGCACGCGGTGAACCGTATACCGGACAGGTTGCAGTCGCGGCCGTTATTTTAAATCGTACCAAAAGCCCATCCTTCCCTAATTCACCGGCTGCTGTTGTGTTTGAACCACGTGCATTTACAGCTGTAGCTGACGGTCAAATTTATCTATCACCAGATGAAACAGCGCGAAAGGCAGTTCAAGATGCTCTAAAGGGGTGGGACCCTAGTGAAGGAGCTACCTATTATTTTAATCCAGATACAGCAACCTCTGCTTGGATCTGGAGTCGCCCGCAAATTAAAAGGATAGGTAAACACATCTTTTGTAGATAATCATGAGATTTAACCGTATAAAGATGTAAAACCTGGTATAAATCATTACCAGGTTTCTCTCTTTTTAATAGACATAATAATGTTTCAGCGTGCTCATTTTGGTCCAAATGAGTGTTGCGCCATTTTTACAAACCTTTCTTCGCTTTCAATGGTACCACAGATGCCACATTGAACAAGATAGTCATCCCCTTTATACGGCTGATGAAAAGCATCTAATTCCGTTTGCGTCAATTCTTCTACGGTCTCACCGGTTTGCGGATGTAAGCGAACATATTGGGGTTGTTGACGTATGATGGTAAATCTCATACGATTAGTGCGGCATACCGGACAGCAATAGGGAGCAGACATAAAGCACCTCCTTACGTTTTCCTTAGTTTTCCTTTAACGTAAAGGGAATATGCACTCATGAATCTCGATCATCTCTGCAACAAACAGTGGGAAATAAACCGGTAAGAAATGAGGGGTTATATGGTATGAAAAGCATGCGGCTATTTTATTTGCTGGTAGGGGGAAGCTTCGCGCTGGCGGCTGGGTTTCACTATTTCACAGAAAATGAAGTATTACGGTTTATCACAGCTTCCTTAGCCATTATCTTTCTCGCATCCTGGTTAGGAAAAGCTACGGAGAATGTCGCTCATTATGCAGGGGATCGCATTGGTGGATTCTTAAACGCAACCTTTGGCAATGCCGCGGAATTAATTATTGCGTTCTTTTTAGTTAGAGAAGGTTTGTTTGAGATGGTAAAAGCGTCTATCACAGGCTCTGTTATCGGAAATCTTTTATTGGTTTTAGGCTTAAGCGTATTGCTTGGTGGTTTAAAATTTAAAGAACAAATCTTTAATAGCCAACTAGCCGGGCACAATGCTTCCATGATGACGTTGGCTTTGGTTTCGTTATTTATTCCTGCTGTCTTTATGTCTGAGCTATCCCTTGATAAGATTAACACTCTGTCGATCGTGATTGCGATCTTATTAATTATTGCGTATGTACTGTGGCTGATCTTCTCGATGGTCACACATAAATCGTTTCTCACTGATGTGGAACAATATGAGAGCGAGGCTATTTGGTCAAAGCCAGTGTCCATCGTCATGCTGGTACTATCAACATTCTTTGTCGCTGTGGTATCCGAGTGGTTAGTACATAGTGTGGAAGCAGTCTCACATACCTTTGGCTGGTCAGAGCTGTTTGTGGGTGCTTTTGTCATTGCTATTATTGGAAATGCCGCGGAGCACAGTGCCGCAGTCCTACTAGCTTTAAAAGGGCGTATCGGCGCAGCTGTGGAAATTGCTGTGGGTTCTAGTTTACAAGTAGCTTTGTTCGTAGCTCCCACACTGGTCTTAATCAGTCTCTTATTCGGGTCTCCTATGAACATCGTTTTTACTGTACCAGAGCTCACAGCAATTGCCGTATCAACCATTATCACGATTTCGATCTGTCGAGACGGTAAAACTAATTGGTTCGAAGGAGTATTGCTGTTAATTGTGTATCTGATTCTTGGTACAGCCTTCTTCTTCGATTAGATCGTCCACACGTAACAAAAACTCGCTAAGGAAAGAAAGCTTTCCTAGCGAGTTTTTATTTTTTTTCGTTAAAGAGCTCGTGTAAATCGGCTAATTTGTGTTCAAGATTTTCTAGAATAGACCTGCCTTCATCTTCCTCTACTACACCTAGGCGAACAGCGAACTCGATTTCACGCGACAAACCGAACATCTGTGTATCAAGCACCTCTTCGTATAAAGGACACTGTGGCATGTTCAAGTTCTCCATCTGAACATCAATTAATTTATATATTTTATCCGCATCTGCTCTTAATAACGCTAAAGCTTTATTGGCCATATCGTTATGAATTTTTACGTCTGTCAAAACCTATCCCTCCGTTTGGACACGTCCTTACCATACATACATAGTACGTCATAACGAGTCATTTGAAAAGGGGATAACCTTTTATTCATAGTGCATAATATGTTAAACGGCTGTGAAAACGCTGCCAATAAACTTTTCTAACCAACACATTCATTGCGGCACTCTACATCCTGCGATACAATAATGAAGTAGGAAAAGGCTAACAGAGAGGAAGACCAAAATGGCAGACGTGATTGTAGTAAAGGGAGCTGTAGAATTCCCTATCACCATTGATCCAAGCGTGTGGGTGTTTGATGACCGAAAATTCGAACTGTCTTCTTATAAGGAGCAGGAGCATCTAGAATTACAAGAGACAAATAGATATATCCGTAGTGCATCCCTGCATTGGGAAAAAGAAATGAAGGAAGGCGCCACTCCTCCTAGTCAACGCAAAAGCTTGGTTGAAGAACGAAAAGTGCTTGAGGGCGATTATGCAATCAAATTTGCACCTTTTTTGGAAAATGCCAAGCCTCATCCGAACGCCACGACTCTACGTATTCACCGTGAGCAACAAGATTATGTAGATGTTTCTCTGGAAAAATCCAAGCAAATCATTCTTCAATTCTCAAAAGACGGTAAACCAATTCGAGACAAAGGACCGGTCTTTTTATATTTCCCAGAAGATCTACAAGAAAACAAGCAACCCCTACATAACATTACAATGTTTGAAGTCCTGCTATAAGCAAAAAATAAGTGCCACCCTTCCATAGGGTGGCTATCTCGATTTGCCCGTTTTCTAGTTTATGTTTGTAAGTCTAATACCTACATGACTTAAGCACTTTGAAAAGAGAGTTTCCTACGCGCCATTTCAGCTTCTACCAAGAAAATAAAATCGGCATCGAGATGAAGGGCGACTGCACGTTGATATACTTCTATCAACATCGTATCACTTAAGTATCTCACGCTTGTCACCTCCCTTTTATTCTATACCGTATTGTATCAGCTATTAAAAAAACGAACAATCGTTCCGATATCCACAAGTGCTGTGGAAATCCTGTTGATAGCCTGTGGGGTAATTGTGCAAAAGATGTATAAATGTATATATACTCTTGTGGATTTCTTTTTTGAATTATCCACAAATAATTACATATTGTCGAAAAATATAGATTTCATATAAAAAAAAGACGGCCGAAATGGCCGCCTCTCTTTCTATCCGAGTCACTTTTACGTTCGATATTCGCTTTTTGAGTATGAGACTAGTGCATGGAGACACGAATAATCTCGGTGACAACAACCATAGCGAAGACAGCAAACCCGAATGAACCAGTGAAGAATAACATGTGGCGAATTTTCTTTTTATCTTCCACCTTATGTCCCTCGCTTTCAACCAGAATTCCTACTCCGGTAGTATTATATATATCCATACGTATGAGGAGACCATTTCGTTTCAATTTTTGTTTACTCTTCTATCTCTTTTTACCCCGAATTTCTGAGTTAAATCGACATCAGCGGAAAAAAATCAGCAAGCATTAGATAGCTACTCTCTTTGTTTGTATTGCCATTCTTTTCTCCATTCGATACATATGCCAGCATACAAGTAGCCCGATTGCTAGACACCTAGCTATATCCCACGTCTGCAAGTAGATAGGACTCATCTCGCCCTCGATTTCGTATAAGAAGGAGTAGGTTAATTGCTAGTAACACGCTCTATGGTACGAAAAGCGCTAGAGGATAGGGGGGATCTGTCAGATGGCCACGAAAGCCGAAAATCACTCGAAGTATATTCGACACTTGCAATTACTGACGCTCAATACGAATATAACGTGGTTATCAATAAGTTGCTACTTTGCGGGTTATTCAAAACACAATGGAAAGTTAGTGATGCAATGGGAATGAAGAATCTGACTCAATATCTTGGGGAACGGGCTCTGATTGGGTAAGGATTGCTAGTGGACAGGAGCCGCAGAATAAGTAATTTTTGTTTCATGAAAAGGAATAAATAATGATAATAAAAGAACAAACGTCCGAATTTAGGTTCGGACGTCTTTTTACGTAATGCTTATATTCAGAATCAAACCTAGGGTTTAACCTTGAATCCAATCTGTAACAGCTAAACTTGATCTTTTAGGAACCATAAATGTTCCGCTTCCAATATATCTTGAGCCAAAAATAGAGTCATCGTAAAGCTTGAAGAAAGTAGATTTATATACTGGGTATCCCACAACAATCCAAGTCTTTTTAGCAGGTATTGATTCATTTTGTACATTTACTGTTGTTGAAACACCTACAGTACTTCCTACCGAATACCCGAACTCTGAAGATACTACATCATTATAGCTTGCTCCGAATGTTGCATTAAGTTCTACACTTACATCTTCATTTGCTGATAAAGCGATTTCTGCCTTGCAAGAACCTGACTTTTTGTTACAAAAATATTTACCCCGGGCAATTTCGTCTGATCCATCTACATTTTTGGTTTTCTCTTTTTCAAAACGATATCCCCCAAGAGCTAATGTTTTATTTTTGTGTTCATTTCCGTGTTTTTGTTCCATTTCTGCAGGCGTATCAATTACTCGTATTGATCGTAACTTAGCTGTTTGAGAAGGTTTTTCCAAACCGTATTTTTTTACTAATTCTTCCTGGTTTTCAGGAGTTGCATAGATAACCTCATTAGTCTTAACTGGTTGCTCATTCAGGTAGACAAAATCTTCATTTGGTGTTTCATGTTTTTTCGCACTTACACCTGATAACCCTAACCCCGAAAAGACTGTTACAGATAATACAAAAAGTGTTGCTAATGAAGCAAGAGTCTTTTTTTTCATACTATCCTCCCCAACGATACTAATAAGCTAATATTAAAATATTAACATATTTTCTGGAATTTGGTTCGTTTTATGGACTTTTTAGGTTTACTATTTCTTGTTTCGAGAAAAACGTCTACATCTCTGGCTTACTTTTCAGTCCTAGACGATGTGCTAACCACTTTGTCTTAGTTTTTGTTTTCTGATTCTTCTTGCATGATCACTGTCTCGATGGGAGTCACCCCATACTAACCTCCTAAGAGGTCTTCAATGAATAGCTGAACCACGGCTTTATAATTATTCCCCCTACTGGGCTTTGTAAAGTTTCCCGTACAGCTTATTCATATCGACCAACTAGCGTCTATGCTTCTGTAAGATTACGATGTACTCATCTAGTTGTTGGCTCAGTTGTAGTACGGTTGGGTGTAGAAATGAGCCTTTTTTGAAGTATAACTGTTCTAGTTCTTGGCGGAGGATTTCTATAAGCTTCTGTAGATCATCTTTCGATTGGGTATTTTCCATTTCACATTCCTTTATTTGAGTGATACAATTAATTCGAATAACAATTTTTGTTATTCATGATGGTGGGGCGTTCCAGTTAGTATGGCGACTAGGGAACGTCCCTTTGAGTTATAAGAAAAACAATTCCAACCCTCCTTTCTTCCTCCTGTGGATTATTTTACCATGCCGTTTCGATATTTGATGTGGAATAAAAAAAATGAAACGTTCTTCAAATTCCGACAATAAATTACAAAATTTTCACAAAAAAAGACGCTAATTAATAGCGCCTTGAAAAATCATGGTTATAGTCAAACCTCTTCCTATAGTTTACAGTGACAGCGTATTAAGTACAATTCGAAAGTTTCTGAACAAAAAAGAACGCCAGCCACGAAGAACGAGATTAGACCTTAATCATTTAGCTGTCCTCAACTGACCTCACCTTCACGTTAGAAAAATGCGTTGATATTTCGGAATAATTCGGATATTGACAGGTGTAGTCCGTTTGGTTTAAAATAGATTTTGTCAGTTGCGAGGCGTGCTTTTGTAGAGTCTATTCCGTAATAGTGCGATAGTCCAGCGTTATAGCCTAACGGTTGCCAGAACGATCTATTACAGGACGTCGAAAAAAAACGCGGTCACAACGCTAGAAAACGCACTAATTTTGCGGTCATGGCGGAATTGGCAGACGCGCTAGATTCAGGTTCTAGTGGTGGCAACACCGTGGAGGTTCAAGTCCTCTTGTCCGCACCAATCATATATGCGGGTGTAGTTCAATGGTAGAACTCCAGCCTTCCAAGCTGGTCGCGTGGGTTCGATTCCCATCACCCGCTCCATACAATATAACCATCGTAAAAGACCTTGTTAACAAGGTCTTTTTTATTTTTATCTGTTACCTACTTTTTTCATAACTATACCTAGTAAGAGCAAATTGGGGACTAATAAGTAATTACAACATTGAATGTTTGATATTTTAGAACGCTAGATATAGCGATGGTGGGATTAATATTGAAAGCCAAATGGAGCCTTTTTCCAACCTTCATGCATAATAACAGGAAAAAAATGCAAAGGTAAGGAGGAACTTGTTACGGAGAAAGGTTGTTGGGATATGGATCAAATTCTGATCGCCAGAAGCACCTTTGGTATGACGATGGGCTTTCATATTATTTTTGCTTCGCTTGGCGTTGGCTTGCCGTTAATGATTTTAATCGCAGAGCTGTTGTATCAGCGCACAAAGGACGCCGACTATTCCCTAATGGCAAAGCGCTGGACCAAGGGTCAGGCCATTTTACTTGGGATCGCTATTCCCTCTGGAACGATCTCAGGTGTGCAATTATCCTTACTATGGCCCGGTTTTATGGAAGTCGTCGGCAAGGTTATCTCTCTCCCCTTTCAAATTGAAATCTTTGCCTTTTTTTTAGAAGCCTTATTTTTATCTATTTATGTATATGCAGCACACCGTCTCTCTCCCAAAATGCGAATTGTAAGTGTACTACTTGTTTTAATTGGGGCCACTGCTTCCGCTGTGCTCATTACCAATGTTCACGCCTTTGAAGGGACTCCGACCGGCTTTCATTTGGTCAATGGAGAAGTGGTTGACGTCGACCCTTGGAAAGCATTTTTTAACCCTAGCTTTTTTGTTACAGCCGGGCATGTCGTTGTTTCCGCCTATATGACAGGTGCGTTTGTCATTGCATCGATCGCGGCCTATAAAATGCTGAAGGTCAATAAAACGTCTCGTGAATATGCCTTTCATCAAAAAGCCTTATTAATGGGGCTGGTCATCGGTGGTACATTTTCCTTACTGACAGGGATCAATGGACATGATTCTGCTCAGCATTTGCATCAATATCAACCAGAAAAATTGGCCGCGGCAGAGGGTTTATTTGAGACACAGTCCCATGCTCCTCTTGTTATCGGAGGAATCACGGATGAGGCGACACAGCAAGTAAAATATGGACTTGAAATTCCTTGGGTGCTAAGTGTGCTAGCGGGAAATACACCAAATGAGGTGGTCGTAGGGCTAAATGATTTCCCGCGGGACGAATGGCCTCCACTCTTTGTCCATACCCTCTTTAATTTTATGGTGTTGGTTGGTGGCGCACTCATTTTTGTTGGTTTTATCGGTTTTGTTTGGAAAAAATGGCTCAAGCATTCTCATTATCCTCGATGGGTATTGTGGATTTTTGTCCTAAGTGGACCTTTATCTATGCTAGGTATTGAGGCTGGCTGGATTTTCGCATGTACCGGACGTCAGCCATGGATTTTATATCGTGTGATGAAAACAGCAGATGCTACTACCCAGTCACAGGGCTTAGGTGCGCTATTTCTGTTATTCTTAGGAATCTATCTGTTCATGGCTATCGCAACAATCCTAGTCTTCCGTTATTATTTCCGCCGACATCCCATCAGCTTGGAGGGAGAAGCATGAGTGATACCATTATTGCAGTTACCATGCTGTGGGGGTTCGTCTTTATCTATTCGGTCGCTGCTTCCATCGACTTTGGTGCGGGCTTTTGGTCTATGATTTATCGGGATCGCGATCAGACCAAAGCAACCCAAATCGCTAATCGTTATCTTTCTCCCTCTTGGGAAGTAACGAATGTCTTTATCGTACTGATCGTCATAGCACTTGTTACCTTTTTCCCAGGAGCTACCTATACGTTAGGCACTGTATTGATTATACCTGGCAGTTTAATATTGCTCTTGCTGTTGTTGCGAAGTGCCTTCTTGGTTTTTTCTCATGTAGTAGAGGATTATCGTAAAATGATGTCGATCATCTCAGGCATTACGGGTATCTTGATTCCTGCCCTATTAATCAGTGTATTGCCAATCACACAGGGCGGCTTTATTACACTTGAAAACGGCTACGAACAGCTTCAGCTACTCAGACTGTTTTCTAGTCCACATGAATATATGTATATTGGGCTGGCGATTACTAGTACTCTTTTTCTTTCCTCACTTTTGCTAGCCGATTTTTCCAATGTTCTTGGCGAACGGGAAGCATTTCAAATTTATCGCAGAGATGCTCGGATTGTAGGCCCTATCACAATTGTGCTGGCCATTGCGGTCGTAATTACCATGTCCAGCGAGGCCTCTTGGATTTATGCCAATTTGCGTTCTCAGACTGGCTGGCTCGTCGCTTCTGCTGGCTTTTTCCTACTCTCTTACGCATCGTTATATGCTACATCTAGACGAAAAGGCTGGCTTAGCTTCCCACGCTTCGCTACCATTGCTGCTATCATTCAGTACCTGTTAGCCAGCTATGCCTATGGTGTAGCTCATCTTCCTTATTTAGTTTATCCAAATGTTACGATCGAATCAGGCTTCACACATCCGAATAATTTTCGAGCTATGTTTGTTGTCTACATCGTAGGATTTGCTATTCTTACTCCGGGCTTTCTATACTTCTGGCGTTTATTTATGAATGATACAAGAGAAGCCAAAAAGTCGTAATAGGCTACCTAAAAATGTAGTTACACACGCAAAAAGCCACGCAGAGTGTAGAAGCTCCACGTGGCTTTTTATCATTCGTTGTAGGATACAAGAGCGATCATGCCCTCTTCATCATCAATATCTAGCTGAATGCGAGCTGAAAATGGATCTAGTTCCATCTGATCACGCAAGTACTTGCGCAGGGCCTCTAGCATATTGGCCTCAATTAAAACCTGCTCTCGCCCGTTCGCATTCACTTCGGCAGAATAACCATATTCCTCATCCCACATCAGTTCGACATTTACCTGATTAGGTTCGATCTCTCTTTTCTCAGCAATGTAAAGACAAATTGCATTAATAAGGTCCTGTTCTAATAGTCTTATTGTTTCCATCGGTTTTCCTGTTCCTTATATTTATTATTGTTTTTATTATTTCGCACCATCTGGAAGAGACGAACCACCAGCAAGACAATCCCTACTAGCATCAGGATATTCAATAATGCAGCCGCAAACGCTCCAAAACCACCTAGGTGACCTAACAGACCACCAAACAACATACCTGCCAATCCACCAAACAATAAGCCTTTCATGAAACCGCCGCTTTTGCTAGCAGTATTTGCTGCTGGTGCAGTAGTGTTTGTTTTGCTGTTTACGTTTTGATCTTGCTTTGCATTAGATTTCGGAGTAGTTGTACTTTGTGTAGGTTGGAATGATTTCGAACCAGACTTGTATCCACCACCGCGCTTTGCGTCTACTTCATGAGCGTTTATTCCAACGGTCGTAAACATTAATGCTAATGCCATGAAGACCATCAATAGCTTGTTTCTTTTCATAATAAAATGTATTCCCCTCTCTTTTCGACTGACAAGTAAGGTATACGATCAGACAGGTAAAAGGTTTCACCATATAAGAAGTTTTTTAAAGAAGAATGACTCTTCCAGCCGTGTATCGTTCTCAAAAGTAACAACTCTTTTGCGGGCTGATGCATACCAACACAATATAAGTGTTTATGCATATCATTGTAACACAGATTTCGCTTTTTTCCAGAAAAAAGCAACGGTGAAACTGTAAAAAATAATTTTCTCAATAAAAAGAGACGCTACCCTGCTAGGTCACGCCTCATCAATCTATAACGGAGAAAGGAATGCACCCGACAGGAATCGAACCTGCGACCTCTTCCTTACTATGGAAACGCTCTACCGACTGAGCTACAGGAGCATGGCTCCTCAGCAGGACTCGAACCGCCAGCCTACTGGTTAACAGCCGGTTGCTCCACCATTGAGCTACTGAGTAATAGTCAGATAAATGCAACAATTAATATTTACCCTACCATACTTCCCATTTATATGTCAACAGAGTTCGTTTGGCCACTTCTTTTTTTCATCCTTACCTAATTTAGAGCTCGTACCTGTCTTCTTTCATACAAATAGGCTGATACAATGATACATCCCGCAGAATATAACCAAGCTGCCACAACATCACTGAAGAAATGCACTCCTAAATAAATTCGGCTGCATCCAACCAATAAAGGAATGGCAATGCCTATCATCGGCCAAATCCATGCGTTTGTACGCCCACGCTGATGCTTCCATAGCAAATAGGCTCCCATTCCAAAAAATAAGGTACTAAAGGTCGTATGCCCACTAGGGAAGGACCATGAGGAAGGAAGATCAATCAAATTTACATCAAAAGGCCGCTCGCGCATAATCGTTCTTTTTAGAATTTCTTTTCCTAAAAACCCAAAAGCAAGCGTTCCTAGAAAAAACCAGGACTCTATCCGATGCTTTTTCCACCAGCCTGTGACAAACAGGACTACCACAATCACTAAAATGTACACATCTCCCAATTGGGTAATAGCATGCATAATAATCGTTAAGTAGGGCTTGCGTACTTCCTTACTCATCATGATGCCCCATTCATCCATCACATGAGAACCGAGCCCAATGACCAGATAGGTTATCCAAAAGAAAGCGATAAATAAAATAGCTGCTATCAATAGAGAAAACCTGCTATGAAAGGGTGAGGCGTCTTGCATCCTGTCTTTTTTCATCACTACTCGCCTCCCCCCTGTATCAGGTGCGTCAGTGCTTCCCGGAAATGTTGGTCGTCCATTGGAGTTCTAGCGTGCGGTCCTTTTGTTCGTCCACCGCCACGTCGGAATCTCGCCTTTTCATTACGTACTTCTAAATCAAATGTAATGTTATCTGAAGTGAAAATTTTACCATGTGGTGTCAGGGCTCTGGCCCCCTTCCCCATTACCATAGCGCCCAAACCAATATCCTGTGTCACCACGATATCGCCTGCTTTCGCTTCATTCGTTAAACGAATATCCACTGCTTGTGAGCCTGCATCTACAACCACATGATTATCATGCTGAAATTGATGGTTATAGCTAGCGAAGGTGATCAGCTCATAGCCGTATAGTTGACATAGCTCGACTGCTATCTGGAGAGCCTTTTTGGGACAAGCATCTGCATCTATTAAGACTCTAGATTTTTGATTCATATTATATTCCTTTCATATAACTGTGTCCTGCATACATCAGCTTTTCTATATATGCAGTTTTATGTAGCATAGCTCTATATTATTTGCTCTTTTTCGTATACGATAATTATAGCATGCTTTGCTGAAGGGAGTCAGATACGTGGTACGTTATGAATTCAAACATGAGGAGCGGCTTGGCATTCTCATTCCCTTTTTCTATTTGGAATGGGAAGAATACGATCCTGCTGAGAGGGCCGATATCTTGTTGAAATGGGAAGAAATTCGTTCTAGAATACCAGATCGCGTGATCGCTCTTGAAGCTGTTATTAACCAAAAACAAGCGGAGCTCTATCTGGAAGAGGATTTTGAACGTTCGTGTGAGCTTAATTCTGAAATAGCTGAGTTAGCGAGTGCAATCAATGATCTAAACATTTGGTTTCGTATTCAGCAGGATTTTGAACCGACTGAAATACACGGGTGATATTTCTATACTTAGGCTAAGCAGATCGGCTTTTTGTGTATGAAAATATGTATCAAGCTATGTGTTTCGTACGTTTTTTATACGACATGATCACTAATACCTAATAAAAACAAAAATACCCATTGAACCTTTCTATCAAAGGGAAAATGGGTTTTATGACTACTTTTTCACGAAAGCAAGAGAAGAATCGCTCCGATTTTCAAACTAATTTTTTTCTGTTCGCTTTCAAAGGGTTTCCGCTTCATGTGTTCAAGACTTGTAATGCTAAATCCCAGCCTTCTATTATCAACAGAATATTCAGTCAATATAAAGCTGAGGTTGGACGTACATCCAACCAAATAAACAGCGCTATAAACCCACAAAAACGCCATATCGAGTATGTATTCAGATACAACGTGCTACTTTTATCAGGCTCGAAGCCATGCAGCATTTACTTCATAGAAGATTTTCTCCTCTTTAAAATACGCCATAGCATTTGGTTTTGCCAAATACTCTCCAATTTCGGCTAAACGTTCATCAGATAGGATCACTTGACGTTGCTTTCCATTTTCATCGCGATATTCCACAGTAATTGCTACATCGCGCTCACGTCCATAATCGGCAAGCTCATTCGGGGTTTGAAAAGTAATGCGTTTCATTCTTTCATTTCACTCCTGTCTATTATTGACACTGTATGGCGACATTATGGCATTAAATGGAGCGTTGGTAAAGAGAAAATCTTTACGTAAAATCCTTCTATCCTTGCTATTCAAAATGAAGTAAAAATCTTATAGGGAAAATAAATTTTTTTTACAAAAAAGACTTACTCCAAAACAATTTGGAATAAGCCAAGCAAAATAGATCAAGTAATGAGCAAAAATACCTTACATTTTCATTAATCTCTACCTGCTCTGACCAGATTTTTTGCAATCATGGACGGCATGGTATAAAAGGATGTCATATGATCCCCTTTTGATTTAATTAACCGAAACAATCCAAGTCGGTTGGACATGTGTGGATGCCATCCATACTGCTCCCCTTGTGGAACCGCTATATCCTCTGTGAGGTAGTAGTAGCTTTTGGGAATATCCAAGCTATCGAATACCGACAGATCCAGCTTTTGAAATAATGGCCCCGCTGGTTCTGGTGTGACGGTTTGATAAATCTCTGTAGCCAGTTCAAGATCGGCTGTATTCATAAACGTTTCCCGCCAATTTAGAAAAGGTAGCATAATTGTATTGTCAGGTGATTTTTGAGCAAGCTCCTCCCAGAGAGCCTTTCCCTCGGGTGGTATCTCGTCCGCGACACTATAGCCATTCCGTACAACGAACGCGTCCATAAACACCAACCGTCTAATCCGCTTGGGAATCTGTTCTGCCACTTTAGAAATAACCGTTCCCCCGAAGCTATGCCCGACAAGAACAATATTACATAAATTTCTCTTCTCTATAAAATCAACGACGGACCTAACATAATCTTCGTGAGTTACCGCTTTATTTGTATCGCTACCATGTCCCGGTAAATTTGGAGTATAAACTGAGTTACCCATCTGATACAGTTCCTCGACTGTATTATGCCAATAGCTGCAATCCCCCCAAGAACCGTGAACTAAAACAAAGGTAATAGGAGAAGAGTCAGGATAATTATCTGGATAAGGATAATTGAAATGCTGGTGAGGATACGGCTGCCATGACATTTTTCCAAGATCGCCTTCAGGATAAAACGGGTTTTCTCTTAGACCTTCGTACATTTTTGGTCACCTGCTTCTTGTTTTGTTGCTTTTGCCTATACCATATGCCTAGTGTACGAAAGTGGGAACTTAGAAAAAATGTTACCCGGTTACTAAAGATTGCTTCTTCAAGAAAAAAAGCCGTCCAAATTGGACAGCTTGACATAACGGTAATATGACTTATTGTAGCGATTAGCATTATTTCTCTAGATGAAAAGGCACTTCCCACTGTACATTGTGGTTTTGTTTTAACACTTTATCATAGGAAATGGTAAGCTCTTTTGGAAGCTTGCCTTTATTATCAAATATCAGCTTCCCTTGTAATTGGACATTTCCATTTGGGGTGATCGTTGTCTTCTCAGAGTGGAAAACCTTATTTATTCGTTCCCCAGTTTCATCCTTGATTTTCCATCCACTCACGTTTATGAAATCTTTTGGGAAAACCGCTTCAAAATCAATACTACTTCCCCCCTTCACTGCTTTTTCGTCTTGATTATACTTTGTAAAACGGAAGAGATTCCCTTGCCCCTCAACTTTTATAGGTTCTTTTTGTAGCTTCTCTATGTTCAATTTCGCCTGAAAATTGGCTGTCTCACGTAGAAAGAGTGAGGTAAGCCTAAAGGACATTTTCTCTGAAGTAGGGGTAAACGTATGGAACCATCTATCTGATCCTTCTGCTAATTTAATACGCTCTGTGAGAGAATCTAATACATTTTTATTACTGCTTCCATTCTTTTCAGAAAGAGGCTCATCAACAGGAGGCGTTCCTCTTAAGTAAGGACTTTCCCATACAGCCATATTCTTTCCTTGTTCATCAACAAGCTCATAGGTAAACTCTTTATCTGCCCCCTTAGCTGTTGTCTCCATAATAAGCTGAGTACCACTTGGAGCAAAAACGACCTCTTTCAAACTAATCTTTAATCCCTGAGGACTGGTATATTCCTGGTTAATCTTTTTCATTTTTGTTGCCTCTTTGGCCTTTTCAATCTCAATCGGAACCTGTATTTTCCAATTCCCATTCGTTTCACCTAATTTTTTCACAGTAAGTTCAACGTTCATTTCATCTGGTAAAGCATTTTCTTTCCCATAAAAATCGAATAGTGTCCGCTCTAGCACGATATAATCACCATGTATATTGTAAGCCCAAAAATCTGATTCCTGCTTATAAAGAGGATCATTAGCAAGCTCCTGATTCGGCTTCAATACATTTCCCTTTTTATCCTTCAAGCTAATTTCCTCTTCATCATACAACTCGCTTGCATCTAAACGATTTCCCTTGCTATCCTTTACACCAATAACCATGGCAATTCGCAAGGGATCGGCTAGAACCTCTTTTACTTCAAAAGTAAGCCCTTGATCTGTAACAGACAAATCCAAAGGTTTTGAATATCCTTTTTGTATAGCATGTATAAGACCTTTATCAGCTTTCTTGTAGTCAGAAAATAAGCTGTTTTTCGTCGAAACAACATGTATACCAGCATCTGTCTGACCGGTATACAATCCACTTACATAGGTAGCAAAAGTAGGAGAAACAAGCGTTCCTAAAGATACAACCAATGCCAATCCAGCTACCGTAATCGTCATTTTTTTCATTATGTCTATACTCCTTTTTTTCCAATTCATTTTTGGAGACAACTTATGTGGGACTGATTGTTTCAACACACTTACCGGATAAGGGTGGATTTTATTTATGATGTCTTGTTCAAACGTTTCTGAAAACGAATCGACTATCCATCCGTCATCACCAATGCTATCCAATTCATTAACAAATTGCTCTAGCTGTTTTTGACAATCGCTACAATAATCCAGATGTTTTTCTAGTTGCTCTCTCTTCGTTGCAGGAAGCTTATCGTGCATGTATGCTATCAGATGCTCTTGGCTCAGGCACTTCATAAATAAACTCCCCCCTTTTGTTCATCCGAATAAATTCATCCTTTACCTTTTTTCTAGCATAAGAAAGCCGCATTCTTACCGTACTCATCGATACACATAATTTTTCACTAATTTCTTTGTAGCTTAAATCCTGAATATAGTGCATCTCAAGAATGGTTTGATACTCGTCGTCAACACGTAATAAAAGATGCTGCAAAAACTCTTTTTGCTCCTTGTCCAGATAGGCTTTTTCAGGTGTATAGCTATCCATTATTTCAAAGGTTAGGTCACTAACTAACGGGGTTCTTTTTCGCATGCGTACCTCATCTAGTCCACGATTAATGGAGATACGATATAGCCATGCCGAAAATTTTTGTTGTGATTGATATTCTGGCAAATGGTAGTATGCCTTAATAAAAATCTCTTGAACAATGTCTTGTATATTTGATGAATGACCTAGCATTTTCGTAAGGATGGAAGCCACTTTACCCTTATATTTATGAATAATTTGAGCATAGATTTCTTTGTTGCCCTGTAAGATTTGCTCTATAATCTCCTCATCTTCCTGCATTGACTATCCTCCCATTCCAAAAAGGGGCTGCGCAGCTCTTACCTTTTTGTCTGTTCATTTATATATAACGAAAAATAAAGGAGACCCCTCTTAAAATTTTCAAAAAATTTTTCAAAACATTATAATTTGAACTATTTTCGCGAAAGATACCCGATTCTATTGCGACAAAAAAACTGAACATTAATGGATAATCCTTATTTAAACCCTATCTTGCATAATAAAAGGAGTGAGGCTGGTATTCCTCACTCCTTTGCTTTATCTGTACAGCAATCAGCCCCCTTTTAAAAGCTTTAGGCAAAGAGCTTTCGTGCCGTTTGGATAAACGTTTGAACGGCATTGGAAGACTCCTTCAATGAAGGAACTGCCAAACGGATGTCTCTAAATGCTTCTGGCTCCAGTTCTTTTTTGAGAACATTAGGCGGAAGCGCCCAAAGCGATAATTCCGACAGCACCGCAATTCCAAGTCCCTCCTGTACCATACTTAGCGCTGAGTTGACGTTTCTGACCACAAATCGAATCCTCAGGTCTACTCGTGCTCGATTAAACAAGTCAACAATAGGCGGCTCGTAACCTGATTTACAGCTAATCAACGGCTCGTTGCTCAAATCTTTGACAGAGATAACTGGGCGATTTTGCAGGGGATGGTCATCTCTTATCACCGCATACATTCTCTCTCGAAATATCGGTATCGTTTCAAATTCATCGTCCGGTGGGATAATTAAACCAACATCGATTACCCGGGTTTCTAGCCACTCTTTAATTTCATCGATGGTTCCTTCATAGATCACAAACTCCAACTGAGGATATTGTTCAGCCATGACCTTAATTATTTTGGGTAAAAAGTGAGCAGACGCCACTGGAAATGCACCCACACGTATCGTGCCGATTTCAAGACCTTTTTCACTTGCAATTTCTTGGTGTACTTTTTCGAAGGACTGTAAAATATCCCGAAATAAAACTAAAATTCGTTTTCCCACATCGGTAAGCATAATACCGTTTTTCCGATCCCGAATCAGAAGAGTTACATCCAGCTCCGCTTCAAGTGTAGAGATGGCACGACTGACGGCAGGCTGCGTCATATTTAGTTCTAGACCTGCTTTGGTGAAGCTCCCAGTATCCGCAATTTTGACGAATAACTCTATTTGTGCATGTGTCATAACAAAAATGATATGCCCCCCATAAAAAACATTCATTTTATTTATATGAGAAATCATTTTATCATGTACAATGACACCAAGACAAGGAGTGACATATACATGCTTCAACAATCTCGTATAAAGGCAGGTCTATATCTCGCATTTTTGGTTCTTATGTGGGGCGTTAATTGGCCGCTTTCCAAATACGCATTAACCTATACCCCGCCACTGCTGTTCGCTGGCTTGAGGACATTTATCGGCGGCCTTCTTCTCATTTCCTTTGCTGTATGGAAACGAAAACAGCTTCATTTAAAAGGAACGTGGCATATCTATCTCATTTCCTCAGCTTTGAACATCATACTCTACTATGGCTTTCAAACCATTGGCTTACAGTACATGCCTGCCGGATTGTTCTCGGCTATCGTATTCCTTCAGCCTGTGCTACTCGGGGTTTTTTCCTGGATTTGGCTTGGAGAATCCATGTACGGATTAAAAATTCTCGGTCTTTTACTCGGATTTTTCGGCGTTGCCTCACTAACTACCGATGGGTTTACTGGGAATATGTCAGCATGGGGGATTCTATTCGCTATCGCCTCTGCCATTAGCTGGGCCTGTGGGACGGTTTATACGAAAAAAACAGCAGCTCAGGTCGACTCTGTTTGGATGACGGCCCTACAAATTACAATTGGCGGCATCGTCATGCTTGGTTCAGGTTCAGCCATTGAGAGCTGGTCTGATATTGCTTGGAATACCTCGTTTATCATTGTTACTCTTTTTATCTCAATTTTCGTCATTGCATTGGGCTGGCTAGTTTATTTTCAACTGCTCGCAACAATCGAAGCCAGTAAGGTGGGCGCTTTTACCTTTCTCATTCCACTCATCTCCGTCATGTTCAGCGTGCTTTTCTTACATGAACAGGTGACATATAAGCTGATTGTTGGACTTTTATTGATTACTGGAAGCATCGTTTTGGTTAATTTTAAGCCGAAACGTATTGGCAAAACGTCAAAATTTGCGATGCATCGATAAGCTAGCTTGCTCTTTCTACTGTACTGTTTCACTAAATATTTTTAAAAAAGTAAATATATTGTATATCAGTGAAAAAAGCATTATTTTACAAAAAAGTAGCCAGCATATAAAGGGAGAGGTATGTAAGTAAGCTCTATGTTACCCCTGGCTTATAAAGTATGTATCTATCCTAAATTTACAGAATGCGCGTCATACCGATATGATTACAACGCCGAACGCCAACCGGAACGAACAATGACACCATTAGTATTACTTCAAAGCAGTAGCATCCGTTCTGTAATGTTTAGGATAGATCGTGCTTTAGCACGTGTTAGTAACATTTCATAAATTTTTCTCCGGATTAAACATTTTACTTTTAACGTCGAAGCTATAATGCCCTAAAATATAGAAGGCGAACACCCACCTGTCCGCCATCAACGATAACTCTATCTTCTGTCTTTAGACTTGTCATATTAGTAGTGGATGCTATCAGGATTTCTCCTAGAAGGGATCGCTCCTCCTTTCGGGATTAGCAAAAAACGTCCACCCTCAACTCTCCCTGCCCCACCTGCAAAGTCCTTACGTGTGTTGGAAGTTGATGATGCCGAGGCAGTAGCAGCTCATCTCTTTTAAAAATTTTCGTTTCCTGCTACCTAATTGTAAAAGTCGGTCAGTAGCACCTATCCGATTCATCCCCACTTAATATAAATGCTGCTTGTACTCTTGGCTGACCATGTCATCAAAGGCCTTGGCGCTCATTCCCTTTGTTAATTTTGAATGAGCTAGTTGTTTCATCACCATCTCTCCCATCGTTGGGAACGTCTTTCGATCTATTTGATTAGCCGGATTCCATATTCCTGCATCTACCATTGCTTGCGAGTAAGCTAAGGTCACTTGTTGAAGTTCTATCCATATTCCTAGCGCCGGGCGTTTTCCTGCTATTGAGAGAGATTCTAATATTTTGGCTTCCTTTACAATAGAAGCTTTGCCTTGAACATGGAGGATATGATCTACACCTGGAACAAAAAAGAGAACACATATAGATGGATTAACAAGTATATTCTCAAAATTATCGCAAATTTTGTTACCAGGACGATCGGGAATCAAAATGGTACGTTCATCTAGTATTTGTACAAAGCCCGCCGGATCACCCTTGGGCGATATATCAGCTCCTCCTTGCATTTGACTGGTGCCGACACAAATGAAAGGAGCGTGTGTAATAAAGGATTGCATTTGTTCGCTTAGAATCGTGTGCTGGTAGAAGAAGTCACTTGCTGAAGACATCTCTGTATGATAGCTAGGTAGATAGGTTGTAGAATCCCACAGCTTGGAGCGAATAAAGGCTTTGGCACAATGAAAAAAGCATTCCTCGACATCTACCCGGATCGCTGCTGTGAGCTGCTGATCTGCTGGAAAATGGGCGGTTAGAAGTGCTTGCTCTTTAACAATGCTGGCCCTGCCATTAACTCGTAGGGTTTCGCTTACTCCTTGGATAAAAAATAGCAGCCCGATGAATGGATTCGCATTGATATTTTCAATCAAACGCATGTAGTCGCCAGCTTCTTTTATGGGGATAAGCAAACTATTCTCAGCAATAAAACGGACAAAGCCCTTTTCCCCGCCAAACATAGACCCATGCAAGAAATGATTCCTTTGCTTAGTTGTAGCGCATACAATGGACGAATGCTGAATAAAGTAGCGGCTTTGTTCCTCTAAGCTAGGTAATATTTTTTCTAGTAAAGCCTCAGACGGCGAGCCGACTACCTCTCGCAACTGCGCTTTTGTTTGTACCGTGAAATCTATAGGTAGATTCATCTTTACTCCCTCCTTTTACAGCATGCATTGAAAGGATTTAACTAAGATAATTATACCTGAAATGATAATCATTACCAATTAAAAATATTTATTTAATTCAATTATTTCTTCTTGCAAATGAAAAACCCTTGCAGCACTATTATTTATGCGACAAGGGTTTACCTAATTCTTATCAAGCATTTACGTTACAGCAAACGCGTTCTTTTTACCTCATAGACACACAGATCCTGAGCGATCTGGGTGTTCAAAAAAACCTCCTGCGCTTCCTGTAGCATATCATCAAGAGTAATCGGTCCGTCTTCAATATCATAACGTGGGCTCAAATGGGTAAGCAATAAGCCTTTTGCTTCTGCTGCAACAGCGATTTCTGCCGCTTGTTTTGCTGTGGAATGCCCACTTCGTTCAGCTAATTCCAGGTGCTGATGAACATAGGTAGATTCGTGTACGAGCATATCTGCTCCCTGGGCTAAACGCACCATATTCTGACAAGGTATTGTATCGCCGCTAAATGCAACCTTAAGGCCTGGCTGAGGTGGGTGAACAAAGTCTTTGCCATGAAAAACCCTGCCATCCTCTAATTGAACAGTCCCCCCCGCTTTAAGCTGAGCATACATGGGCCCTTTAGGAATACCCGCCTCTTTTGCTAATTCAATCTTAAACGCACCAGGACGTGGCTTCTCTGTCATCGAATAGGCAAAGGCTGGAACGCGATGCTTCACCTTTGCCGCTTCCACGACAATGGTATCATCCTCGTAAATAATTCCTTCCTCCACCACTTTAATGATTAGGGGATACTGTAAATGAACGGGACTAATGCGCATGATGGCTTGTACATACTCATCAATGCCTTTTGGACCATATAACGTAATTCCGCCTGTTTCAGCCCCCCGTAGAGAACGACTGGCAAGCATGCCAATTAATCCGTATAAATGATCGCCATGCAAATGCGTAATAAATATCTTTTCCAACTGCGAAATATTCAGCACAGAACGCATGATTTGGTGTTGCGTACCTTCCCCACAGTCGATGAGCCACCACGCGCCTCGATCCATGAGACGAAGTCCGATACCCGATACATTCCGCTTAGTGGTAGGGGCGCCTGAGCTAGTTCCAAGAAAAACAATCTGCATGCCCTATCCACCTCCATCCTTTATGTAAAATCCACGTGCATATTTTACCAATCTTATCATATTTGGAGCAAAATTTCATCTAACCTTCTACCATTACAGTTCCGAAAGGCATCATGATTCATACCTCTTACTATTTTTTACACTTTCACCATTCACCGCAATCTGGCATAGGTTAGAGTAAAACGAAACGCCTAGGAGGTTTTCTCATGAAACAATTCCTTATCCTAGGCATTATTCTTTGCCTAGGGCTTTTCAGCTTTTTGACCGGCTGTTCCAGTAGCGATACCAATAAGCTCCGAGTAGGAGAGGTTACACGCTCTCTTTTCTACGCTCCACAATACGTTGCTTTAGAAAAGGGATTTTTCAAAGAAGAGGGCTTGGAGGTCGAAGTCATAACTACTTGGGGTGGCGACAAAACAATGACCTCCCTGCTATCTAATGGCATTGATGTCGCATTGGTGGGGTCCGAGACCAGCATTTATGTAGATCAACAGGGTGGGCAAGATCCGATCATTAATTTTGCTCATCTGAAGTTAACTTTACAACAGGTAACTGAACCTCATCATTTCACTTTGAATTATAGTTAATTTGGGTTTGGCGGGAAGGCGGACTAGTTTTCAAGGAACTTACAGGAATAGATTGCTGTATGTAATAAGTAAAAGACCGTCCTAGGATATTTGGGCGGTCTTCATTATATCTTTCTTTATTTTATTTTCAATCACAATAGTACTGACTTGTCTCTTTTTCGCAAAATTAACATGTAATAAAAGGGTAAGATCAAATTCCCTTGTATAGTCCTTATAAATCTCTGGGACTTAACGATGTATTTTTCATTCTTTTAACTATTGAATGTCGAATCTAGTTTCTGTCATTTGGTTGTCCTTGTATAAATTATTATTCTTCCATAAGTCCTGTCGTTCCCAAGCTTCTAAAAGTTCTATTTCTTCAGGTTTTTCCTTTGTCCATACGATGTATGTTTCCTTATGTAGAACTTCTAGTACCTCTACTATTCCCTTTGTGACCTTCCTGTTTTTGTGCACAGTTCATCAATAGTGGGAAATCTACGTCTACCCACAGAATAGTTCCTATAATTCTAAGTACTTTCCTCTCGATGTCAGCCACATATTTCTCCCAACGGTATGTACTATAAATTTACGGAATCATATCCAGAAACGTATTCAGCTTCAAAAGGTTATAATGAAGACCCTGGACATTAATCGTTTGAAATTTTTCCAGTGGACACCACACTTTTTACAGAGTGGTGTTCTTTTTATTTATACCAAAGTGCAAATTATGTAATAGTTTGTCAAATTTTGTTGAGTGTTTCGCCTTTTTTCTATTTTGTAGAAAAAACAATACGGTTGGTAAAATATTGCACAAGAGGAAGAAAGGAGGGATTAGAATTAGGTTTGTTTACACTTCAAAAGGACGTTCCCCTAGCCATCAAACTAATTGGAACGCCCCTGTCGTGAATAACAAAAATTGTTATTCGGATTAATTGTATCACTCAAATAAAGGAATGTGAAATGGAAAACACCCAATCGAAAGATGATTTACAGAAGCTTAGACGCTAGTTGGTCGATATGAATAAGCTATACGGAAAACGTTACGAAACCCAGTAGGGGGCATAATTAAAAAGCCGCTTTTCAGCTATTCACTAAAGACCTTCTAGGAGGTTTACAACATGTTAATATGAGACAATTCATTTCTTTTATTTGAAAATGAAATCGCTAATGTAAAAATATCACTTTATTGAAAACATTAGGAAAAGAGTTTACACTTTATGATGAACAAAAAGTTTATTAAAGGAATTGCAATTTTATCTACGGTTGGTTTTCTAGGGACTGCTATAGCTCCGGCGACCAGCGCGTTTGCTCAAGAAAAAGTGTCACAATCAGTTTCTTACCAAACTCCAATGTCACAACAAGAAATGGATAAGATCATCCAAGAAACTGCTAAGGACATTTTAGAAACTGCACCAAGAGTAGTAGTAAAAGAGCCTGCACAACTTGAAACACAGGGTTTTGTTTCTCTTGGAACAAAGCTAATGAAATATTTTGGGAAAGGGTATGTGAAGAGGGAGTTACCGAAAAAGATGTATTCTAAATTCCCTGATATTTTAAAAGAAAAACTTTCTGAAGAGAAATGGCTTACTCTTTGGAATGGCGTAATTTTATTGGGTCCATTAGAAGAAATACGTGAAACTGTAACCAAAGCCCTGGAGCCATATGTTTGGGGGTGGGTTGCAAAAACTTGCGGTTATATTGTAGAAGGTATCGTTTACGCTATCATTTAATAAACAGAAAGGAGATAAAATGAACACAGAGACTTTAAAGTTGGTTCTAATTATCTTTTCTGTATATGCTACTATGCAAATTACAAAGGATATGAATATAGCTGATAATTGGTTTATCAGAGAGCCTGTTCGTTACTTAATTAGCTTCGTAGTAACCTTGTTTGTTTCTATCCTTTTGGATAAGATTTACAAAAAAAAGGATAAAGAAGAGTAGCTGTCCCTTTAATCTTAACTAAAAAATCATTATGTAAAACGTCCGAATCTCCCTTGTATTCGGACGTTTTCTCGTTTCTAGTAACTGTTTACTTTTTATTCTGCGGCTCCTGTCCACTTGCAATCCTTACCCGAATCGACAGGCTCCTATAATTTACGTTTTCTGTTCAGTAAAATACATTCGTTTAAACCAGAAAGCCACATTGACTAGTGCAATCATGACTGGTACTTCTACTAATGGGCCAATAACTGCTGCAAAGGCAGCACCGGAGTGAATACCAAACACTCCTACTGCAACAGCGATCGCAAGTTCAAAGTTATTACTACCTGCCGTAAAAGCAAGTGTTGTTGTAACTGGGTAGCTTGCTCCCATTTTCTTTCCCATAAAGAAAGAAAGAAAAAACATGAGTACAAAATAAATTAGTAATGGGATTGCAATACGAACTACATCGAGTGGTAAGCTGATAATGGCATCGCCTTTTAAGGAAAACATCACGATAATGGTGAAGAGTAAAGCAATTAGGGTGATGGGACTAATTTTAGGAATAAACTCGTTTTCATACCAATGGCGCCCTTTTACTTTTACAAGAGTAAAACGTGTCAGCATCCCTGCAAGAAATGGAACTCCTAGGTAAACCATGACAGTCTTCGCTACTTCCACCATAGTGACCGAAACAACTGCACCTTCTAACCCCAACCATTCTGGAATGACAGTTACAAATAAATAGGCATACACTGAAAAGAAAAGCATTTGAAAAACTGAATTAAATGCCACTAATCCAGCAGCGTATTCTGTATCTCCTTTGGCAAGATCATTCCAAACAATTACCATAGCAATACAACGTGCCAAGCCAATCATAATTAAGCCGACCATGTACTCTGGCTTATCTGATAGGAATAAGATGGCAAGACCAAACATTAAAATTGGGCCGATAATCCAGTTTTGAACAAGAGAAAGGATTAAAACCTTAGCATCCTTAAAAACTCTTCCCATTTCTTCATAACGTACCTTTGCAAGTGGTGGGTACATCATTAAGATAAGACCCATTGCAAGCGGAATGGATGTGGTTCCCACCTGTAAGCTATTTAACTCATTTACAAGCTGTGGATAGATAAACCCAAAACCAACTCCAATGCCCATAGCCAAAAAAATCCAAAGTGTTAGGTAGCGATCTAAAAACGAAAGACGTTTTTTCCCCATATTACTCATTGTTACATCTCCCTTACCTTTCTTTTTAGTAGAGGGTTTAATCGCAAGTAATCTGTAAGTTAGCTTCTTTCAATTTCTCAAAATCTGAGGTGCAATCTGGTAGCTGTGCAAGAGACAAACCAATCTCCTCCATAGTTGAACGATTCAAAGAGTAAAAGACCCATTGCCCTTTCCGTGTTTCATTTACTAAATTCTCGTTCTTTAGACGACTCATGTGCCTAGATATCGAAGGTTGAGAAATACCGAAGATCGGGACTAATTCACATACGCAACAATCCCTTTGATTTAATAAGGCAATGATTTTAAGCCGGGTTGGATCACCTAATGCTTTTAAGGCCGAAGAAAGTTGGATTAAATCCATGTGAATAAATGCCTCCTTTATAATTACCATATAGCTATATGGCTATATTATCATTATGCGAAGGAATTTCAAATATAACCTTACATAATAGTGACCATATTGATGTCACTAGACACCATTATTTTGTGCTTTCTGACCACTAGCAACCCTCAACTCGTCTGCCAATTTCGTTTGTAACAAGGCATCTGTAACTTTTATATACATCTTTCGAGCATATAAAAAGCGAGCCAGTGCATCTACATCAAGATTAATCATGATGCCGATTTGCAGCAGCTCGCTTTCAATCTTTTTACATTAAGTCAACTGATTGCCTTGATCTAGCCATCTCCTCAAACGGGATTTTAACTTATTCTATGGAATCGTACATATCCTGCATACCTGTCAAAACTACCTTGATACCCCCCGTTAATCCATCCGCCATCCCCATTATTCCAGAATTCACCATCTGTGAAAACCCACACTCCATAAAGAATGTTACCATAACGCACTGTATAAGATGTTTGAATGCCTTGTAGATTATGAGAATATCTTTGATTTAAATTATAAACCACCACATTCTTTTTTCCTTGACCCACTTGGTAAAATGCATGGTAAAGTGTGTCTTTAACAAAATTCTCACGGGCAACATCTACTGGAAGAACGCTTTTTTCAGACTTATGAATACTTGGTGGAAATTGGTTTGGGGTGTTGGTTACATTTTCACTCGCTAATGCTCCTGTCGCTCCTGTTGATAACATCAGAGACAATCCCATTAATGAAATTAAAAACTTACGTCCAACTTTCATTTTGACCATCCTCCTCCTAATTTCAACAATTAACCTTTATTGTAAAAAAATTACATAAAAGATTATGAATATATAATACTCCGTTAATTCTGCCTTTTCAATATACTTATGATAAGAATATTCGTTATTGACATAAAAATAGCCACTCGTAGGTGACTAACCTTCAAACTGCTTTATGATCATCTCGCGTTCTTTACGGAGTTCTTTCGTAATGTGTAAATCGACTGCCGAGAATGTTCCTGTGCGATCTGTAATTGACGTTCTCCGTATACGGGGTTTACAGCCATCAAAGAGTACGTTTTTTTATCATCGTCTTCAGCTATCTTCCTTATCATAACTTGTCCATGTTTACGACCCCTTAGGAGTCGCTTGATTCACTATCCTTCTCAGCTTTCATAGCCACTTCTTTTCCTTTGCGCTCGTTCTCTGTAAGAATATCAAGGTAAATCTCAATGAATCGGTCAAGAGCCTCTTTTGATGGTTCCCGTCTACCGATTGCCCAAATTTCCGGTCTCGTTCTTCCACCTTCCATAAGCACCATCTCCCTTGTAGAAGATGTATGCAACGATTCGTTGAGGACAACACTTATGAAAATCGGAGAAACCTTAACAAAACTAAGGAACAAACGACATGTACCCCAAGCTCAAATGGCAGATTTGTTAGGAGTAAAACGTCCTAGATATAACGCTTGGGAAAATGACATCTTACAACCAGATCTTGAAATGATAAAAAAATAGCAGATATCCACAATGAATCTGTAGACTTTTTGCTTGGCAATGCTGGAATGAGCGAATCAATTCCGTTTTGGGCCACTTCCAAAGATAACCGCGATTTTAGAAAAATGCTTCAAGAAGATGGTGATCTGATGTTTGATGGTATTCCATTAGATGAAAATGCTCGACAGCGTATCATGGATGTTTTGACAGGATTATTCTGGGAAGCAAAGAAAATGAATAAGCATTAAAAGAATTAGGAGCATGACATCAAGAGCGATATCAATTAAAGAGTAAAGAGGATACAAGAAACAACTTGGTCAAATGCTACAAAACTAATTGCCCTTTTACAATCTCTCGTGTACTTGGGAATCATATTCGTTTTACTGACCTAGGGCAAACACAAGAGGGATTTATTAAAGCCAAATTACGCCGACGATTTATTGTCATACATGATGACGTACACAATGAGTGGCAACGTTTCGTGTGTGCACATAAACTTGGTCATGATCGTCTCCATAAAGGTTTTAGAGTATTATTTCCTTGAGCAAAACCACCTCTTCCATCCAGGTAAACTTGAACAACAGGCAAATGCATTTACAGTAAATTTACCCATTCACGAAGACAAAATTCAATGCGAAGAATCCTCAGATGAGATTTGTCTACGTAACGGTAACCCAACTGAGATGGGTAAGTATATAAAATGGAGAGAAAGTGAGTTTAATGAAAAAAGTCATAATCACAAGAGTAGCGATTTATGTACGTGTTTCAACAGATGAACAAGCAAAAGAAGGCTTCTCCATCCCAGCTCAACGTGAACGACTCCGAGCATTTTGCAAAAGCCAAGGCTGGGAAATCGTAGAGGAATATATCGAAGAAGGATGGTCAGCAAAAGATATTCAAAGGCCACAAATGCAACGTCTATTAAAGGATATCAAAAAAGGAACCCTTGATATGGTTCTAGTGTACCGTTTGGATCGACTTACTCGGTCTGTTCTCGATCTTTACTTACTACTACAGCTATTTGAAAAACATGATGTCGCTTTCAGATCAGCTACTGAAGTATATGACACCTCAACAGCTATGGGGCGCCTATTCATTACACTTGTTGCGGCTCTAGCACAGTGGGAAAGGGAGAACTTAGCAGAGCGTGTGAAATTCGGCATTGAACAGATGATTGATGAGGGCAAGAAACCTGGAGGACACTCCCCATTTGGTTATCACTTCGATAAAGATTTTACATGTACAATCATTGAGCAGGAAGCAAAGACAGTAGAAAAGATATACCAATGGTACGTGGAAGGTTTTGGGTATCGGTCGATTGCTAAACACCTAAATGAAATGGATGTTCGTCCACGTATCGCAAAACGTTGGAACCATATTTCCGTTCGGGATATACTGTTGAACGACATGTACATAGGCGTATACCGATGGGGTAATAAAATTGTACTGGATAACCATCCTCCCATTATCTCAAAACAATTGTTCGCCAAGGCCAAAAAGACAATGGAGAAAAAGTCCGGTCAATCGCCAAGGAAAGGAAAGTTCCCTTTGACAGGGATACTACGTTGCGGGCACTGTGAAGAACACAATATGCAAGGGTTCTACGATCATCGCGATCAAAAGACGTATTATCGTTGTCTGGGCTGTAACCGCATGACCCATGATCAGAGAATATTAGACCCTCTCCTCGGCGAGATTGATAGATTGATTACATCAAAAGAGTATTTCGTAGAGAAGGTCGAAAATCAAAGGGAAGTCGAATTAGATTTAGATAAAATCAGGAATGAGATAGCAAAAATCCAAACACAAAAAGAAAAGTGGTACGATGTGTTCATGAACGACAGCAACCCTATTCCAAAGGAAACACTTTTTGAAAAGATCAACACTTTGAACCATAAGGAAAATGAACTGCAAGAACTCATCAATGCTTATGATGTGGAAGAGGAAACCCCAGAGGAAAAATATCGCAAAATTAAAAAAATGACCAATATCAGAGAACAGTATCGTTTAGCAGACGTATTTCGCAAAAAAGAGCTGCTTCATAGTTTATTCGATAAAGTTATTATTTACCGAGAACGCGGAAGAAACAAGAAAATTCGCATTGAATATTCTATGCGTTAGCCCTGTTATATGTGTAATTTCCCCCAGCTTACCCAAACTGACGGCACATTCTTAGTCGCCCGGTCCAAATTAAAGCACTTTTCGTGGGATCAGGTAAAAGACAAGGTATTCCTCGGTCAACGAAAGGGTGGAATGCCTCAAATGGTCGGCGAGTTTGTCCTTAAAAAAAATAAAATTGAGCCCCAAACGCATGCTACCGTTCTTCAAAACATTGAATTTAAAAATATCCCTTCCGCCTTCGCTTCAGGTACTGGAGATTTTGTACAACTCTTTGAACCAACAGCATCTCAATTCGAACAAGAAGGCATAGGTCATGTAGTAGCCTCCTTTGGTAAGGAAAGTGGTATTGTTCCTTATACCAGCTATATGACGAAACAAAGCTATATCCAGAAAAACAAGAAGAATATTCAGAAATTCACTAACGCCATATATAAAGGGCAACAATGGGTAAACTCTCATTCTGCCGAGGAAGTGGCAAAAGTAATTACTCCCTATTTTTCTGATGTAAAAGCAGATATTCTCACTCGTTCTATTCAGCGTTATCAGGAGCAGGGTTCCTATTCAGCCACTCCCTTATTAAAAAAAGCTGACTGGGAATTATTATTAGAAATTATGAAGACTGCTGGAGAGCTGAAACAGTCAATCCCCTATGAAAAACTAGTGAATGAAACATTTGCCAATCAGGCGATAGGAGGTAAATAGCCTATGCCCCCTTCTCCCCAGGCAAAAATTGAGGTAAATGATGTCACCCATCTATACGTAACACCACACAATGCATTTATGGCAGTAAACAACATTTCCTTGCATGTGGAGGAAGGTGAGTTCGTCTGTTTAGTAGGCCCTAGTGGTTGCGGAAAAACCACCTTGCTTTCACTCATAGCAGGACTCGAAAAGCCTACAGCAGGTCAAATATACGTAGACGGGAGTCAGCTAACAGGAACGACTCGTAAGGTTGGCTATATGCTTCAGCAGGATTATTTATTTAACTGGCGCACCATAGAAGAGAATGTGTTTCTCGGATTAGAAGTGCAGGGAATCCGCAGCAAAGCAAATGAAGAATACGCATTGCATTTACTGGAAGAAATGGAGCTGATTCATTTTCGCAAAGCTTCTCCACAGCAATTGTCTGGCGGAATGAGACAGCGTGTAGCCTTGGTCCGAACGCTTGCCTGTCAACCAGAAATCCTACTTCTCGATGAACCCTTCTCCGCTCTGGATCATCAGACGAAGCTTAAGCTGGAAGACCTTATTATCAAAACCTTGCGTCGTCACAAAAAAACTGCTATTTTAGTCACCCATGATTTACAAGAAGCTGTAGCTATGGGAGACCGAATCTACATATTAGATCGAAATCCGGGACGCATTCGTTCAGAAATGAAGATACCAGAGTTAATCCGTCAGGCGTTGCCGTTCCAAGCTCGACAATTGACTGGCTTCTCCGATCTGTATAACCACGTGTGGAGAGAGATGGAGGGAAGTTCTGATGGAGCAGATTAACATTGATCATATTCATCAGCAGTATAAACATGGCGTCACACGTACAAAATGGTTAGTTTTCCTCACCCAGCTTCTCATCTTATTTGTTTTTTTAGGCACATGGGAATTGGCTGCTTTCTTCAAATGGATTGATGTCCTATTGTTTAGCTCACCTAGCCGAATCTGGAGTTTGTTTATCGAAAAGATGGCTGATATGAGCTTGTTGATGCATACCAGCGTAACCGTCCTTGAAACGATCATTGGCTTCTTACTCGGAACTCTACTCGGTACCTTACTGGCTATTATGATTTGGTGGTCCCCATTTTTATCGCGCGTGCTAGAACCCTATTTAATTATCGCAAATAGCATGCCTAAAGTAGCATTGGGTCCTCTGTTCATTGTAGGTTTAGGTCCCGGAGTCATCTCCATAATTGCCACGACCCTTTCTGTTTCGATTATTATTACCGCCATCACGATCTATTCCGGCTTCCGCGAGGTTAATCCTAACTATCTAAAGGTCATGCAGACCTTTGGTGCAAGAAAAAGTCAGATGTTTGCCAAGGTGATATTTCCTGCCACAATGCCAACAATTATTTCATCCTTAAAGGTAAATGTCGGACTTTCTTGGATAGGTGTTGTTGTTGGAGAATTTCTAGTTGCTCAAAAAGGCTTAGGCTATCTCATTATTTATGGCTTTCAGGTATTTAATTTTTCCCTGGTCATGGTGTCTCTCTTCGTCATTGCTCTCGTCGCCGCTTTGATGTACCAAGGTGTCAGCTACCTAGAGAAGAGGCTTACCAGCCAGTTTAAATAGATAGCAATGCCAAAAAGTTGCTCCTATTCGGGGCGGCTTTTTCCTTTCAGCCATCTTAAAAAATTACAATGCACACTTCTTATATTTACAAATCTATAAAAATAGATATAATAATCTCTATGGAACCTTCATTGATTTATAAAGCACTGACTAATGAGACTCGTCGACAAATCTTACTATGGTTAAAAAATCCAGGGGAATTCTTTGATGAAAGACCTTATTTACAACAAGGGCTGAGTTTTCAAATTGGTGTATGTGTGGGCGATATCCAAACAAAATCTGGTTTAGCCCAATCAGTCATTTCTAGTTACTTGTTAACCATGCAAAAAGCTGGGTTGTTGGAATCAGAACGAATCGGAAAATGGACGTATTATCGACGAAACGAAAAGACCATTCGGGAATTTGCCGAGTATGTCCAACAAGAACTATAAAAGGAAAGGAGGCTTTTCTTTTTTACCTTTAACATCTATATATATAGATATATAGTTTTTTATATGTGAAATGACCGATACAAATAAGAATGGAGATTTATTTACATGAAAAAGCTTAACCCTCTTCTTATCATGATGCTAGCTTTAGGTGTATTTGGTATTATTACCACTGAAATGGGGATTGTAGGGGTTCTCCCTCAGATCACACAAAAATTTAACATAACAACTTCACAAGCTGGACTACTTGTAAGTATCTTTGCTTTAGTCGTTGCTATTTCAGGTCCATTTCTGACATTGCTTGCTTCTGGCATCAATCGAAAAGTAATTCTGTTAACCGCAGTCCTTATGTTCACGATTTCAAATATGGTTTACGCTTATACAACTAGCTTCGAGATGATGCTAGCTTTCCGTATTCTGCCTGCTATTTTTCATCCCATCTTTTTTTCAGTAGCTCTCGTAACTGCTGCCAAACTTGTCCCTTTAGAAAAAAGCGGGCATGCAATTACAAAGGTTTTTGCTGGGATAACTGTCGGATTTGCCTTTGGTATACCTTTAACCTCTTTTCTCGCCGAGCAGTTCTCGTTAGAGGCCGCTTTTCTGTTTGGGGCTATTGTAAGCGCGATTGCTTTTGCAGGAATTTTATTTTGGCTCCCCTCCATGCCTGTTAAAGAAAAGATGACTTATGGAAAGCAGATTAGCATATTACGTAAACCGGGACTATGGGTAACTATCGCCACAGTGATATGCATCTTTGCAGCTATGTTTACTGTATATAGCTATTTTGCTGAATATCTTGGGCAGGTAACACACATGAACGGCTCATGGATTAGTTTCATGTTGATGCTGTTTGGCCTCATTATGATTTTTGGCAATTTTTTATTCGGGTCTTCCTTACAAAAAAACATGAGGAAGACAGTGATATCGTTTCCTCTTCTCTATATAGTAATTTACGTACTTGCTTACTATTTTGGTTCTTCTTTCATTCCAATGGCGGCTGTCGTATTCTTTTGGGGAATCATACATTCTGGAGGGCTAATAGTCAGCCAAACATGGCTCATGACTGAGGCAAAGGAATCTCCTGAATTTGGCAACAGTTTATTTGTCTCATTCTCCAATCTTGGAATTACGTTGGGAACTTCTATTGGTGGCTGGTTTATCTCTCAACTGGGCATACATCAGCTCATTTGGAGCGGAATTACATTTGCCTTGCTTGCTTTCTTCTTCATCATGATAAAAATAAAGATATTGAGTTCTGCTAAAGAGGAAATAGATGTGGCAAGCCCACCTCACCCAATGAAAAACTGATTTTTTGGTATACAAAAAACATTGTAACTATTGATATAATAAAAACTTCAACTCTAGTAAAAAAGGAGATACTACTATGATGGGTACAAAGGTAATGACGTTTGCTTTAGTTGGGGGAAGTATCGGCTTTTTCTTGGACGGTGTGATGGTTGGGGCACTTGTGGGAGTGTTGATGTACATATCTATTCAACTTGAGGAATACCTAAAGCAACGGAATTAAAAAACTTTGTTCATCGTACATCCTACCTGCATAAAAATAAGCAACCGGGCACAACCGTGTTAATGGATGCCCGGCTGCTTGCCGGTATAGATTCTAGTACGCTTCATAATACGATATAAGTAGCTTATAATGTTTTCGTAAAATCTACTAGGGACTGTGACATTTTATTAATCTCATCCATTGATGAGTTTACTTGCTCTGTCAAGGCCGCCTGTGTCTGTGTAAGAGTACTCATTTTTCCAATATGCAATAGAATGGTTTCAATGAGTTCCTTCATTTCATTCAAACTGCTTTCAATGTTTACAGTAGCATTTGCACTATGTACAGCTAGCTTTCTTACCTCGTCTGCGACAATCCCAAAACCTCGCCCCTGCTCACCTGCACGTGCTGCTTCGATGGCTGCATTTAAGCCTAACAAATTCGTCTGCTCAGCAATTTCTTTAATAAAATTTGAAATATTTTTGGTTTCATCTGCACTGCCCTTCGCTTGATTGGCCGCTTCAGTTGATTGATCCTGCGCAACTGCAAGCTCCTGAGCTTGATTCGTTATTGAATTAACACCTTTCACCATATCGCTAATCGAGTCTGACAGATGCTTCATTTGAGAGGTCATTTCACGTACGACCTGCTCTTTGTTTTTCTCAAGGGTAATATCCCGTATGGTCCCAGCTACTCGCAATGGAATACCAGTGCGACTTCGAATCGTTTCACCGCTAGCATGATACCAACGATATTCACCATTTTTTAAGCGTAGTCGATAATCAATATCAAATGGAGTTTTCCCGCTATAATCATTCAAGTGATTAGCAAAGGCTTCTAATGTTCGTTTTTCATCCTCTGGGTGAAGTCTGCTACTCCAGCTACTCATCACATTTGGGAAATCTGTTTCATCTTTAAATCCAAGAGCTCTTCGGAATTGAGGCGACCACCAAAATTCATTATTGGGATTAATAACATCGCCCTCAACAACGGTCATATCCCAAGGAGCTTCCACTAGAACACGATTGATAAGATCATACCGTTCTACCAAGGATTCTAATTCTTGTTCTTTCATTTTCTTATCGTGTATATCAAATAGGGCTCCTGCGACCCGTAAAGGAACGCCATTAGCATCTCGTACCGTTGCCCCAGTAGCTCGGAACCAACGATATTCACCGTTTTTTAATAATAAACGATACTCCACATCATAAGGAGTCTTTCCTGAGTGATCCAATAGATGCTTTTCAAAAGCTTCTAGAACCTCGTCATGATCATCTGGATGCAGTTTTGATGCCCAGCTGTGAAGCACGTTAGGAAAATCGGTTTCATCCCGATAGCCCAGCATTTTGCGGAATTCATTCGTCCAGGTAAACGTATTCTGAGGATTTACAGGATCACCTGCTATCACATTCATATCCCATAAGCCCACTTCAATGGCTTCCGTTACTAATTCAAGTCGAACCGCTACATTTTCTCTAAAGCTTTGCATCGTTCTTAGAATCGCATTCAGATTTTCAGCAAATTCCTTTGCTTCTGGGTTATCTGTAGACGGATGAAACTCAGTGGAAAAGTCATTCATTTCAACCATTTTGCGTAATTTCCGGCTTTCCTCTACGAATGCAGTAAGCTCGTTAGCTTGTACTGACTTAAAAAACATAGATCATCTCCCCTTTTCCAGTTATATAGAATCCCCAGTACTCAAACCTAACCAAACCTGCCCACTCTATGAATCTTTTTCTACAAGCTCTTCATTTGGCTCATTATGGCGAACAAGGCGTAAAAAGCTCTTTTGCTTTGGCAAGAGCTTTTTCTGATCATTTATAATTCATCTTCAGGTTAATCAATCAAATATTAGATTGATAACGTTACTCTTTCCACCATTGGATTGAAAGTTACCAAGTTTGAAAAGGTACGCTTATTATACAAATTCCGTCAATATACGACAATGATCAAAATGGATCAAATCGTTTACTTTTGCATCTCTAACTGTAACGTTTACAAGTGCTAGGGCAAAAAAAATAACCCTGAATGAACGTCAGAGTCATTTTTTATTAGATGGGTATGTGTTTTCATGTATTTCTTTGAAGATATAACGCTGGCTTCTTTCGGCCTAGTTTTCTATTATTTTGACATTCTTAGGTAAATCAAGAGTAAAGTCTTTTTCATGAAATTTTGGATGAAAATCAACTTTAGTTACGATATACTCGGAAATTTGTTTGTTATTTGCATTGGTAATAGACTTTAGCTTTAGACCGGTTTCCTTATCGATCCAGAGTTCGTTCGTAGTAATACTAGATTGGTTGTTTCTTACTGTCTCTTGTTTTTTAGTGATATTAGATAACAAAAAAAGTCACCCACGTCCCTTGGATGACCCTTCCTAAGTAATGATGTTGTTTTGACGTAAGAAAGCTTTTAACCGGCACCAGCTATTGCAAAAGCTGTTTTGCAAATAAAATGACAATCGCAAATCCCGTAGCTCCTACTCCAAATGTCAAAACAAATTGTCCCCCTTGATACAAGAAGCTACCGATAATCGGCCCTGCCGCCATGCCGACATAACGAATAAAATTGTAGAAGCCAATCGCTGTTGCTCGCTCTGCTACAAAGAGCTCCGTTAGAAGCGTACTTTGGATTGGCATGGCATAACCGCCACTAAAACCGTATAAAGATAAGCTAAACAAGAGCCATCCTATAGAAATATTTGCGGTTAGTGTAAAAATGACGACCGCTATCAGATGTAAAAAGCAAGTGAACACCAATCTTTGTTCAGTTCTTTCCTGCTGTTTCTTTTTCAATCTTCCACTTACAAAGCTCCCTGCCATCAAGCATAGGGACAATGGTAAAAAGGCAAGCCCTGTTTGCTGAGCAGATAACCCATATGTGTTCTGGAGCACATGTGGTAAAAACACCAATACACTGTAAAACAAATAAAACTGAGCAAAGCCAAGCAACAGGACTAGCCGCCCAATCGGGTGAACAAGTACTTTTCCATAAGCCTGTAGTTGAAATGTTCGTACGATTCCCTTTGTGGGCTTCGTTTCTGGTACAAAGACTAAGCTAGCGAGAAACATAACGAGACCCGTTACACCTAAAAAGGAGAAAATACCCGCAAATCCACTCTGTCCTCCAATAAACCCGCCCAATAATGGCCCGATTACCGATGCTAGGGACAGAAGCATCTGATAGCTGCTCATAGCTTGAGCTCTATGCGATCCTTCAAATATATCCCCAATGACCGTAGCTGCTATCACTGGAATTCCTGCTACTCCGATTCCTTGTAATACACGATAGAATAAAAATCCAAAAATGCTTTCGGCAAAGGCGCATCCCACAGAAGCTATCACATAGAGAAGCAGGCTAGGAAGCAACACAGCCCTGCGTCCGATACTATCAATAAGGGGGCCATACACGATTTGCATGACAGCTAGAGCGATAGTGAACACAGAAATGCTTAGATTGATTAAGTACGGTGATGTATGTAATTGCTCCTGCATTTGCTGTAAGATCGGCGTGTAGATGTTTTGAGACAGCGATCCTACTAACGCGCTGATGGCTAATGTATACAAAATCACTTTTGTCTTCATTCTCTCTTTCCTCCTAACCAATTCACAATTTCCTATTCTGTCTGCTTGTTTTTATGTTCAGCAATGGCATCGCTGAGCAAACGATCAATAAAAGCAAGTTCAGAGCTGGAGTATTTTTGTAAAAACCTCTCGATTCGCCTCTCTGCCTGTTCATGTAGCTCCTCATGTAAACGAAAAATTTCATCACCCATCGGTGTTAACTGAAAATGTACCTCTTTTTGATTATCAGCTCTTTGTTTTTTTACTAGATAACCTCTTTGCAAAAGCTTCGTACTAATCTTAGAAATCGCACCACGAGTCATATCCATCTCTTGTGAAATAGCTGTTACATTTACTTGACCCTGTTTTCCTATACAAGCGATTACATGCAGTTCAGATAAAGTCAGCTCTCCTGTCAGCCTGTCTAAATCTCGAATCAAGTTCATTAAGCCAGTACGTCTTTGCTTCAGGTTTTCTTCATGTTGATGCAGTAGCTTTTGCAGCTTCCCGACAATTTGCTGTGTAATCATGTATCCACTTCCTCTTTCTTTTTTGTTTCCTAGGAAACAAATTAAGTATATCCTGCCCTATTTCAAATCACAAGCTTATGCAAATCTACTTATAAACTTTTACCTTCCCTTTACAAATTACAAAAAAACATTCCATCGCCACACGCTGGTGGTACATGGAATGTTGAGATTGCTATCGCTATCGTCTGGCCTCTTATTTCGCCCCTACTTGAATACTCGATACCCATTGATCTAATGCTCGGCGTTCTTTAGCTTTCGGTACCTGCTGTGGATAGCCTAAATGAAGAGAACCTACAATTTTTTGGTTGGAACGAAAACCGATTTCCTTTGTAAATTCTGCGTCAAAAATATAAGGATTGGTCCGCCATACAGCCCCAATGTTCTGCTCCCAGCATAGCAATTGGATGTTTTGAATAAAGGCACACGTAGCCCCAACTGCTTCAAAATCCTTTTTCTCATGATCAAATACATCTGTTGCTATCAGCATGGAAATCGGTGTACCTTCAAAGTATTCTCGATATGACTCTCTCACCTTTTCCTTTTTCTCATCCGTATGAGATTCAAAAATCCCAATTCGTTCGTAGCTATTAAAGACACATTGGAAAAAAAACTTTTTTTCTTGCTCAGTGGAAGCAATTTTGACTGCCCAAGGCTCTACTTCGCTATGAAAAGGAGCATATGCTGCCTGCTCTAAAATTTTATAGATCGTCTCCAGCGGAATGGGAGTGTTTTCGGTTTGGCGTACAGTTCTTCTGGATGTAATGAGTGTTGCCAACGTCTGCATTGCTTCTGTCATGAGTATGTTCCTCCTCGATAGTTTATTGATCTGGATCTGATGGTATTGTGCCGTTTTATATCTGTATACGTTGTAACAGGTAGCCTTTTCGTTAGCATTTATGTCTACATTCGTAGATTCATTTCACGAAAGATATGCCCATCATTAAAAATGATAATCATTATCAAATATTTACTTGCATTTTATCACCTTTTTGTTCTAGTTACTAGAGGATATTGTCAATAAACTGTTTATCCTTCAAACACCGTTACAAACAAAAAACAAGACCCCATCTTCCGAAAAGGAAAATAGCGCCTTGTCTCTTTTTTATACGTGTCTTTTGCTAATTACCAAATTTTCCACCAAGACTTCTTCGTTTCTCCATTGGTGGCTACTGGATTTTTCTCTTCGGCTTGGTGTGCTTCCAGAAGTTCCTGTGGCAATTTGTCCACATATTCTTGTACCGCTGGCTTAAATTCTTCACGCGTATGTTCTACTAATTCTTTTAAGACATCAATCGCTTTTTTTGTCTCATCTGTTTGTAACAGCGCATTGATATAGTTAAAGCCTGCATATGGACGTTCAAAGCTTGGTTTCCAATATTGCTCGCTAATCTGGATAAGCTGATAAACGTACCCTGCCTGTCCAAGTTCCCCTGTCACGTTCATGACAATTTCTTCATGACCGTTTACTTTCTCTAGCGTTTCTTTAAACATATTCATAGCCGTCAACAGGTCGCCTTCCTTTAAAGCGACTAGGGCTAACACATAATGCGGACGCCATGCACCTTCGCGATTACCAAGCTCGGTTAAATATTGATATAGCTCCTCTTTCTTACCTGCTTCCATAAAGGAGGTAGTCAGCCATTCTAATGCATTGTCCTGATTTGGATCAATAAGCAATGACTTTTGCAAAAGTAATCCTGCCGTATGCTCCTCGCCTCCATGAGCATACAGGCGAGCTAGATTAAGATGAGCGGTAGCTGATTCTGGGTATTGATCAATCGTTTCGTGCAATAGCTTCTGAGCCTGTGGAAATTCCCCTATTTGCATATGTACAATGGAACGGAATATCATTGCTGGTTCAATGGGACCGTATAATTCCAATAAGCGATCCGCTGCTTTAGAAGCCTGCTCAGGAAATTCCTGACGCACCAGCTCCATCGCGAACTCTCGTAATTTTTCATTCTCATTCCAGTAAAGCTCCATATACTTCGGAATTATTGTATTTTGAAAATCCTCACGGGATAACTGCATACTCTGTCCATCTTCATTTTGAAATTCGATAAAATCTGACATGGCTAAAAGGCCTCTCTTTCCATGGCGATATGAGCTTCGTCACCTAGTTTTTAAAAAATCGATCTCTTCTCTAACAGATTTCTTGTTATCACCCTGCAATTCCTGCAATGAAGGCAGAGAAAATACAAAATGATCTCCCCAAGCCGCCTTTTCATTAGGCCCTACAAGGAAATCATTCTGATCGTTACCTATATCCAAGCTTTCATATTTACCTTACGAATAAATTCCTCAGGTGATTCCTTTGTCGCACCTTGTTCAGGCTCTTCGTCAGCAAGACCTACCACTTTTCGAAACAAAGCTTCATTTTTGGTAGCCAAGGCAAAGTCAAGCAAAGCTTCTTGCTGCGCTCGCTCAGCTGCTTCCGCCCAAATGGTCTCTTCTAAAGCAATATCTTTATCCGTTACAGGAAAATGCCGATCATATTTTGGGACACGAATCAACCAGTCAAAAGCCGAATCCGGGTTGCGATCGCGGCCAATAAGATAGGCATGTTCTCCGATTGGCAACGATTGTTCAAAGGAATCTGCTGTGATAATTACCCGTTGTCCAAGTGTAAACATAGACACGAGCCCCCTTTTCCAACAGCTATTGTACTATCTATCTTACTCATTTCGTGTAGAATTGGAAAGAGAAAATCCTTGATTAGGCAATTCAGTATAGGTAATTGGTGTGAGTTTGGCTAGCTTCGGCCTATTCCTCCTCTTAAAAAAACGGAATATTTGTTGTACAATGAAAATATTAGATCGATAGTTAAATTACGGATAGTAAGAAGCATAACGATAACGAGGTGTAGCTTGTGAACGGATTGTTTTCCTGGTTTATTGTCGGTTGGACTATTGTGCTAGTTGGTCTGTTTGCCATTGGTGGCTATTTTATGTTCCGAAAATTTCTAAAATCAATGCCTAAGCAGGATGGTAAATCGGAATTAGATTGGCAAGATCACTTTATTGATCAGACTAGTCATATGTGGGATGACAATAGCCTTCAGCTATTAAACGAACTGGTTAGCCCTGTGCCTGAGTTGTTCCGTCCCGTTGCGAGACGTACCATTGCTGCTAAAATTGGACAGTTGGCACTAGATGAAAAAGCTGAGCATATGACAACAGAGCTAATCATTCGCGGATATATCATCGCAACGCCAAAACGTGATCATAAATTTTTGATTGCCCATTTAAAAGAAAAAGAAATTGACTTTACACCTTTTCAAAAATATTTACAAGCCTGAAACTTCCCTGCTCCTATTTCGTATATATTACTAACCGACTTAAAGGGGAGACCAAGATGAAATTTTTACTCATTTTAGCGATGTTAGCTTTGATTCCAATTGTATTGATTGCCGTAGTGGCACTTGTTATAGCAGGGAAAGCTAGTCGGTTTATCCAAGGACTGAAAAATGGCAATAGCTCTCATGTTTTTTCCAGTACTGTATCGCATAAAAACGGGCCTTTTCAGAACAAGCCTCGCGAACATTCCATTTCAGATGATGACGATGTCGTCTTCCTTGGTAAACGTCAATAACAGAATGAACACCGATATAGATAACAAATTAAAACCCTTCTGCTTATCCCGTCTTAAAAATGGCTGGGGATCAGAAGGGTTTTCGTATGGAATTTTAATAGCGTATGTTATATGAAAAATCAATTCTTTACAAGAACGTTATTTAAAATCTTCTAACACCTGCTCCAACTGTCTCTCCGCAAGAGATTCCAGCCGCACATCATACTCTGCAAAAATATGCTTACGAGATAGCTCATGTGGTGTAATCATACAGTACATTCCAGCCGCTTTGGCAGCTTTCGCTCCAGTGACTGAATCCTCCACGGCAATTGCTTCATACGGTCTTACTCCTAGGCACTCAAGCGTTTTTGTGTAAAGCTCTGGGTCAGGTTTGACCTGCAGCACATCATCCTTGGTTAAGACACAAGAAAAATAATCCCGTATACCATATTTCTTTAGATGAGGATCGACCCAGGAACGGGGAGAGCTAGAGGCCAGACCAATTTTTAACCCTAGATTACGCGCTGCTTCTAAATAATCCCGTACACCTGGCCGCAAATCTGTTGTCTGCAACAATTCTCTGTGACGATTCAACCATTTATCTTCTGTTGCAACTCGGTCAATCGGAGTTTGAATCAGCTCTTCTAAATGAGAAAAAGGGTCAAATACAAGCTCACTCCCCACCCCTTGTGACCATAGATCAACAGGAAGTATTACACCATAAGAATCATAGATTTCCTTAAATGATTGATATAATGTCCATTCCGTATCTAAGATGGTTCCGTCAAAATCAAACACTAGCGCTTTTATCATGGTATCCTCCTACCTGTTAATCTATCTAACCTAAGAATGTGACAATCTCTAAAAAAACAAAAATGTTTTCTTACTTTAAATCATATGTATTTCATGAAAACGGAAAGGTATGCTCCTCTATCCTCAATGTATCATTCTTTTCAAAGACGAAACAACTTTTAATCTGCTATAGTAGAAAAAAGGCAATAATTTCGATCTTGTTTGGAAGGAAGGGATGAAATGTTACAGAGTAAGCTGCAAGATCCCATGGTGCAAGCTGATTGGCTTTATGAACACCTGAATGATCCTTCAATTGTAATACTAGACTGCCGTTTTATACTTGGACAACCAGATCTAGGGCGTGCAGAATACGATGCAGGGCATATTCCAGGGGCCGTCTACATCAGCTTGGAGTCAGACCTATCCGGCCAAAAAACAGAGCAGGGGCATGGTGGACGCCATCCATTGCCGAACATTGCCGCTATGGAAGCTTTATTTTCCCGAATTGGTATTGACCAACATACAACCGTTGTCGCCTATGACGGGGATGATTTGGCAATGGCAGCACGTTTGTGGTGGATGTTACGCTACGTTGGACATGAGCGGGTATATGTACTTGATGGTGGTTATGCCGCATGGAACAGAGCTACTTATCCGACTAGTATAGAAATCCTGCATAGAAAGCCACGTTCCTTCACAGCTAATGTCCAATCAGATATGCTTCTTACCAAGAATGAAGTGGTCCAGCGAGAGTCTTCTACACCTCTTCTGGATTCTCGTGCCCCGGAGCGCTATCGTGGGGAAATGGAACCATTGGACCCTAAGGCTGGACACATTCCTGGAGCTAAGTGTTTCTTTTACAAATATACCCTGCAAGCAGACGGCACATTACAAACGAAAGAACAACTGCAAAATCATTTCGGTGAGTTATTACAGCAAGAACAAATTATCGTGTACTGTGGATCGGGTGTAACAGCATGCGTTAATCTTCTAGCGCTTATGAGAGCCGGTCGACCCGATGCCAAGCTGTACGGAGGAAGCTGGAGCGATTGGTCCTCCTATCCAGATAGCCCTGTGGCGACAGGAGATGAGTAATGAAAAGAAAGACCATCTAGTACGTTTAGATGGTCTTTTTCTAATGATTTGCTAACATTTGGATTGTGCATTTATATGGAATTATTGACTACGAAAAATACTGATCTGACACCGCTTATTTTTACTTATTTATACCATGTAACGCTTCTAACGCTTCCTCTTCTGTTCGTTTGAAAAACACCTGTTTTCCTTTGTTGCATTCGTACATAAAGTCTTTCAAACTCTTGCTGTTATAGGAGTCAAATTCTCCAACCAGTGCAAGCTTCATTTTATAATTTGTATACTTTTGTAAAATTTCACCTGCAAGACCTGTTTTTAAATCAAAGAACTCCTCAGTCAGGTGTTCTTTTCTCAAAAGCATTTTCTCGCATCCATTATATCCTACGTTTGCTATTAAATCCAAAGCATCGTTTACATTCTGAATGATGACGCTGTCGCTTGATATCATGGCAACCTTTGAATTGCCTTTTTCATCCACCTTAATTTCCATATTGCACCTCTCTTCTATTCTCTCTCTTCTTGTTGTAACAATATACCACAATCCAGATGTGTTAGAACTGGAATTTTACAATAAATTCTAAAGTAATAGATAATACTATTATCTTAATATTGCCCCTTCTAAACAGAAAGGAAAAGCGCCATTCAACGGGGCTTTTCCATCTTTATTTGTTCTATTAACGCTGATAGCCTGGGAATGCCCAGATTCCTGAAGTGCGTAATAAATCACGGTAAATCCCTAGCTTTTCATCCTTGGTTACTTGCTTTGCTTTTTCAGCAGATGCGTAATCCATATATACCATGTTCGTAAAGGTACGTTTATTTTCTTTTCCCATTAGGCGCGCATAGTGATCACTAGATGCTTGGAAGCCAGATAGAGCTCGACGCATATGTGTTGCATTTGTTACTAAGGTTGCATCAGTAATCTCCATGGTCTCTAAAATAGCCGTTGTGCATAATGCGTTTTCAACTGTATCAGATGCACTCTTTTCTAATACAATCCGATTCTGATCTACTCCTTTTTCCAACAACCATTTGCTCATCGCTTCTGCTTCTGTAATACCATTTTTTGGCGAGCCACCTGTAACGATAATTTTGGAATGAGGATATTTTTTTGCAATAGCTAATCCAGCTTGCAAACGTTCAATTAATGGTTGTTTCATAGAGCCATTATCTTCAAGTGCAAAGCCTAAAATAATAATCGCATGATTTTTTTGAGGAAGATTTTGAGGCACTGTGGTATTCAGTTCCGTTTTTAAATATCCATCTGCCGCTTGTAGCTTCGCTTGGAAAGCTGCTGCTCGCTGTGGATCAATCTTTTGTAATGCAGCCATGGATTTTTGATAGGTAGCCTCGTCACCATTTACCTTCGAATAAACACCATACAATAGATTTGCCTCAAAATGATTAGGCTGGAAATTAACAATTTGCTTGTAGATGCCTACAGCCTCTTCTACTTTCTTCTGAAAAACCAAGGTTGAGGCCAAATAGAATTTTAACTCCATGTTAAATGGGTCTAAGGAGCTTGCTTCCTTCAGATTTTTTTCCATTAATGCAAATTTATCTTTTTGAGAGCTATTGCGAAACAGGTCAATTGTGGAATCAACCAGATGCTGTATTCGTTGTGCTGTTGTTTCGTTTTTTACAACAGGAGTTGTTTCTCCTTGAGCAAATGCGCTAGTGAGAGGAGAGACAGAGAGTGCCAGCGCTAATGAAAGGATCAGTTTGTTTTTGTGTCTTATCATGGTAGTTCCTCCTAATAGTTCTTAGCGATGTACGTTACCTATTGAGTCAAATAGGTACAGCTAGGTTATGTAAGCGCATTAAAAATTAACGAATAAAATAAAAAAGGCATAAGGCAAAAAAAACGGAAGAATTGCTCCGTTCATTTGGCTTATGCCTAGTCTAACTAGTAACACGCCGCAAAAATGATATCGCTTACAAAAAACATGATACCACAGTCTACTTATACAAACAATTGTAGATAACGATTATTTTTTATCCAAAAGGTAAGAAATGACTAACTTACTATAAATGTCAGGCATAAAATAAACGCTGGAACAGCAGCAGAAAGATGGGGAAAATCCCCCACTAACGAATTATGATTCTCCACCTACGCTGTAGTTTGTAAAAGCAAATCATTATCAGAATATTATGGGAGGATGTAGATATGGTGAAAGTAATTTCAATTTTTCCTCAGTCATTGTATCATTTTTACATATAAGAGCGCTCTTACCTTATTAATGATGAAAGGAACATGAAAATGGACATCAATCAAACATATTACCAGCGTGTAATTTTGACTAATCTGATTGACAAGGTTTCATTTCTAGCAAATAACGTAGCTGGCATGGCGGTAAAGAATGCAGAAAATTACGTCAAAGTAGATTGTGGTCTTCCCGCAGATACGTTTAATATCATTGTATTACAGAATAATCGACTAAACCAATCGGAAGAAAAAGAATTAAAAAAAGATATACGCCACTTTCAAACTAAAAAGTTCCCCATGGCCTTTTGGTACTGGGAGGATGGCCAAGATTTGAGTCCTATACTGGAGGGTACTGGATTAGCAGAAGCCGAAATGAATGTGGCCATGCTCGCAAATGTAGACCAATTAGAGCCTGTTGTGTTGGCCCCCGAAGGCTTTGTCATAAGGCAAGTATCAACTGCTGAAGATATCAGAGTATTTGGCGAAGTACTTGCCTCTCTGTTTCCTACGTCACAGGAATCATCCTCGGTACGCTCTTATTATGAACAACTCTCCTCCTATCCACAATTATTTAGTGAAAAAATGAAGCTCTATCTTGGTGCATACAAAGAGGAGATTGTTTCAATTGGTTCCCTGGTTTTCACCAAAGAGAGTGTTGGTATCTACGATATTGCTACAAGATCAGAATACAGGGGAAGAGGCTTGGGATCGGCAATGTTTAATTTTCTTGTCATGGAGGTCCAAAAACAAAAAATTCCTCTCTGTGTTCTCCAAGCCTCTCCTGATGGAATCAATATCTATAAAAGATCTGGATTTCAATCCGTCGGTCAGATAAAGGTTTTTGAAAATCGGCATTTAGTTGAGGAATAAACCTATATTGTTCCTCTCTCAAATCCCTTCCTGTGATTCATTTTTAGACTTTACACACGAAAAGCCCATGATTTCTCTTCAGCGATGGAAACCATGGGCTTTTTCGATAAATGTTAACAGTACAAAATAGGCTAACGTGGACTACTTGCTCTTACTTGACCATCTTTTGATCAGTTCCTCCGCTGTCAGGACGGTTTCAGCTTCCCCTAACTTTTCACCTAGTTGAGTCACATAGGGCGTGTCCAATCCTGCGCGTTGCAAAAGCTCCCGATTGGAAAAGACATCGCGAGTGTCAGCGTCAACGAGTACCTGCCCTTGGTTCAAAACAATGGTTCGCTCAAAATGGGCAGCCACAAAATCCATATCATGCAAAATAGCCAGCACTAGTTTGCCTTCCTGGTTTAACTGCCTAATAATTTCAGCAATCCGCCGTTTTCCAGCATCGTCCTGTGCTATTGTTGGCTCGTCTAAAATGACAACCTCCGTATTCATAGCAACCACAGATGCGATGGTAATTAGTTTTTTCTCCGATAGTCCCAGATCATGTGGATTCTCAGCATGACGATCCCACAAGCCTACTAGCTGCAATGCTTCCTTGGCACGCTGCTTTGCCGTTTGCACGTCTACCTTGAGCTGTAGGGGGCCAAACATCACTTCGTCTACGACCGTTCTTTTAAAAATCTGATCATGTGGATTTTGAAAGACGAGTCCAATTGAACCAGCAAGCTGAGCTACCGTTGCTGTTTTTGTATCAACCTCTCCAATGAGAATGTCACCCGCTGTTGGTTGCAATAAGCCTTTTAGCAGCTTGACGAACGTTGTTTTCCCCGCACCATTTTGACCAATAATAGCTGTTGTGCGTTGGTCAAAGGCAAGCGATATTCCTTTTAGTACTTCTTGGCCATTTTGATAACCAAACCGAACATCCATTAGTTTAATCATGCTGGTCACCCTCATTAGACTGCGATCTTTGTTGCCCATGGTACTCGATAGGCTTTATTGTTGTTTTCAAGGAATCTGATATTTGTTGTCCTTCAGCCATCCCTTGCCTATTTGGCTGCTGATATGCCTCATACGAACGCTGTGCTTCCTCTAATGTAACAGGATATGTATTGGCACCAGGTACCTTTAGCCCTAATTCACGACATACTCTGGTATAGACAGGTGGTTGAATATCGTACTGAGCCAAATCATCGCGTGAAAACAGGCGGGGCGGTGTATCCACATCAATCAATTTTCCCTGATGAAATAAAGCAATACGGTCAGCGTATTCGGCCAGCTTTTCCATTTTGTGTTCAGCCAATATGACAGTCATGCCTTCCTGACTCAAGCTATGGATAGCACGAAAAACCTCCTCGGAGCCTTGGGGATCTAGCTGAGACGTAGGTTCATCCAGCACGATCACCTGAGGACGCATAGCAATAACACTAGCAATTGCCATGCGTTGCATCTGGCCACCTGACAAGTCAAATGGGGCTCGGTCCTTGCATTCCTCGATATCTAACAAATGGAGGACTTGATCAATTCTCTCCATCATCTGTTGACGAGGCACACCCAATTGTTCCAAGCCAAACGCAATTTCTTCATACACCGTTAGCTTAGCACCTGTCACCTGTGTAAAAGGATTCTGAAAGACAATGCCCACCTTGCGTATGGTTTCGTCAATTCCTGCTTTGCCCACATCCGTGCCATCAATCATCACACTGCCCCCGTAGGCTCCTTTATAAAAATGAGGGACTAGGCCGGTTAATGCTTGGCAAAATGTTGATTTACCCGCTCGATTTTGTCCAATCACACCAAGGAACTCACCACGTTGCACTGTCATGCTCACACCATCTAACGCCAATTGTTCGCTCATCGGGTACCGATATTTTAGCTGTTTAATCTCAATGTGACTCATCCGATAACCCTCCAAACAATCGCAATCACTATGCATACTCCCATGAGTACTCGTAACATTTTTCCATGTGCATATTGTGTTTCTTCCTGCAAGAACGTCTTAGGACCGGCCACATTAAATCCGCGAACCTGTATGGCTAGGCTTCGTTCCTTCGTATCAATGAGCGAGCTTAATACAACCGGACCGATTAGTGGAACAAATGCTTTTATTCTGGTCAGCAGGCCTCCTTGTGTCTCCATTCCTCGCGATCGCTGCGCATCTGTAATCGTTTCCATTGTTGCCATCATTTGTGGGATAATTTGAAATACAGAGCTTAATACATATCCGAAGCGAGGCGACAACCCTTTTCGGACAAGCGAGTCAATTAAATCAGACGGTTTCGTCGTCAGGACAAGAATGAGAAAGGCTCCTACAATATTTAGGGCGCGAAAACAAATCCCCAGCGCATATAGTAGTCCTTCCTGATAAAACGCCCAAGAACCAATATGAAATAGTACTGTTTGGTTTTCCACATGAAAAAAACCTTGGATCAGCACAATGGTTATCAGCACAAATCCAACAAAGCTAATGACTGCCAAAGCACGTTTGAACACTTTGCCAATCCATAAAATAAAGAAGCTCACCAGCATCCCAAATAAGGCAGTGTACAGAGTCGGTAAAATAATAGGTACCAATATAGCAAAAACAATATAGAACAGCTTGGTAATCGGATCAATCTGGTGTATGACCGTATCCTTTTGAACATATAAACTTAATGTTTTCATGGTTTCTACACCTCTTATCTACCAACTTAATCCAGTGACTCAATATCTGACTTGTTTTTGTACATATGAATAAGACTCTTTGGCAATACCCGATATATACCATAGGCAACCAAAACCGTTAAAAGTTTATCCGGAACGTCCACCACTAGTTCATCTAAGAAAGAAGCAAGCCAGATGGATTGTGTCTTGTTCATTACAGATGCAAACACAATATCGCCCCATAAATTCCCTGTCTGTCCTCCCCAAAACCATACATTTAGCGGTGTAGAAATAAGTACAGCGGTGACCCCGACAGTTAATCCAACAACCGCCGCCTTACCCCAACTGTTTATCCAGCCCTTAAAAGCCATTACCCCTGCAACCAAGCCCATGCACAAACTCGTTATAGCATATACAAACGAAATCGGGTCCACTGTTAAACCATAAATAATGTTGTTAATAAGTCCAGACAATCCCCCGATAATAGGACCCGCAAGCAAACTAGCCAGCACTGTTCCAATAGCATCCAGCCATAGAGGTAATTTTAAGAGTCCAGCAAACAGCTTACCGATGTAATTTACACCAACTGCTACTGGAATAAGTACGAGAGCAGTAGTTGATAATGACCACATGCTGCGTTTTGTAGACATGTACATTCCTCCTTAACAAAATTAGTTTTAGTATGGAGGCTAAAAGCCATACTAGCAATAGTTTCGTAACAATTTGCACAAGAAGTTTTTAATTTGTCCTCGTTCTCTACTAGATTTACCATGTACTGACAATTCACTCCTCAAAAAATGAAAATTCTCCCCGTCATGGCGCCATATTAGCGCCGCACCGGAGAGACTGCTTGCCACTTTTTATCCTGAAACAGGATGCAACACACACTAGCCGTCATCAGCACGAGAAATCCAGTAAAAAATGAGCGACTGATATTATCAAATATTCCCGCCACTATCGGACTTAATATAGCTCCAGCAGACATAATAGCAGAGTAAAAACTAAATGCGGTTCCGTAGAGCTGACGAGGAGCATAAGAGGTTAAAATGGTTGTCATTGCCGGAAATAACAGACCAAAGGCTCCCCCCACTATAAACATCATCCAGTAAATCGAGACATTCCAATTCATTGCTGTCGCATAAAACATGGCACTCAACATAGATAGGCCAATTAAGCAGCGAACCACAGGCGATTTACGTTGAATCTGCGCTATGCTCAAGGTAAGCAATGAGCCTATTCCCATCATGCTAAAAACCATTCCAGTGACAGTAGGATCTAAATGCTGACGTGCAATTAATAGCGGTACTTCATACATCATAGTCCCTTGCGCATACATGATAGCAAAGGCAGAAAAGAAAGCGGGATACATCCCGACGCTTCCGAATATCACCTGTAGCGTTGCTTTTACCGTTTTCTTTTGACTCAGGCTGTTTTGGTGGCCCTGCTTTTGTTCCTGCACCTCCTCCTTGAATACATATTCCTCAGGATTCACCCTCCTTGCATCACCACTATGCTTGGGTAAAAAGAGCAATGCAATCAACCCTGTGATTAGCATTACCCACCCCAGAATGACAAAGGAGTTAGCAAATCCAAACCTTCCTGCGAGAAATCCCCCGACCGCTGGTGACAAAATAGAGGCAAAGGTCAGAATAATCCCCTTTTGCACAAATATTTTATTTTGCTCATCGACCGTATCCGCAGATGAGGCGAGTACTGCAAAGCAAGCTGGAGAAACAAAAGCCATAACATACCCATAGGTCAAACGAATACCGAGCAATTGCGTAGAGCTATCAATAATCCCATGCAGCATTAATAGAATTCCTGAGATCATCAAGCCTGCGCTAATAAATCCTTTTTTGCTATAACGATCAATGATAGGTCCTGCTGTCAAATTGCCAATCAGGTTAGTGAAGGAATACGCGCTTAACAAAAGTCCAATTAGCAACGCAGGCGCTCCTAATTCTTCAATAAAGGGTGACAAGAGGGGCATTTGTGCATGCATGTCGAACGAGGCCAAAAACAAAATGACAAACAGCAACCAAAGGGCATACTTTCTCCGCAAAACAATTTCCACTCCTTCCTTTGCTACTGCTCTTTTCACTATATGAGAGTGGCTGTCCGCTTCATGAATGAAAAAACCTTTTTATACAAAGAAAGACGCAAAAGATGTCTTTGCATCCCTTGCGTCTTCTAGCAGTTGCTTTTGTATGTTAGTCCGTTACACGTTGTAATCCTAGTGAACTCTCATGGAAAGTAAGCTTCGGATATTTTTCCTGTGCCATGCGCAATTGGTATTCACTATCAAATAGCATGACTAGACGACCATAACGATCTGTAACAGATTGGCTACGTGATTTAACCGCATCCATCGCCTCTTTATCCCCTTCGATCCAGCGAGCAATCTGATAGGACATGCGTTGTAATTCAATATCAACGCCGTACTCTGCCTTCAAGCGATACTCCAGTACTTCAAATTGCAAGACACCAACCACTCCAAGAATGAGTTCATCCCATGGATGGGTCTTAAACAATTGCACAGTACCTTCTTCTGTCAGTTGCATGACGCCTTTTTGGAATTGCTTGTGCTTCATCGCGTCTTTAACGGTCACCTTAGCAAAGAATTCTGGAGAGAAATGAGGCATTTCCTCATATTCAAATGCAGGCCCAACACAGAGTGTATCTCCAATTTGAAAAATTCCTGGGTCAAATAACCCAATCACGTCACCAGCAAATGATTCATCAACGATTTCGCGATCCTGCGCCATAAATTGCATGGGTTGAGCCAATTTAATATCCTTGCCTAACCGCACGTGACGAACACTCATTCCTCTTTGGAACTTACCTGAGCAAATTCGCATAAATGCTACACGGTCCCGATGTGCTGGGTTCATGTTCGCCTGAATTTTAAAGATAAAACCAGAGAATTTACCACTTAATGGATCAATCTCACCGATCGTACTTTTCTTTGGTGAAGGTGATGGCGCCATCTGCAAGAAATTTTCTAGGAAAGTTTGCACGCCGAAGTTATTGATCGCCGAACCGAAAAATACCGGAGTTAGCTCCCCTTTCGCAATCAGCGACTCATCGTATTCATCGCCAGCGATATCTAACAATGAAACCTCTTCCTGAAGCTGATCGTACAAAACCTCGCCTACGCTGCTCTTAATTTTAGGATCATCAGGTCCACTTACCTCAACAGAGGATATCTCCTGGTGATCGCTACCATCCTGATACAGCTCAACGCGATTTTTCATTCGGTCGTATACACCGCAAAGATCGCTCCCCATACCGATTGGCCAGTTCATTGGATAAGAGCGGATTCCCAAAACATTCTCTAGTTCTTCTAAAAGAGAGAACGGGTCCTTTCCGTGACGATCCAATTTGTTGATAAAGGTAAAAATAGGAATCCCACGCATCCGACAAACCTTAAACAGCTTAATGGTCTGCGCCTCTACCCCTTTTGCTACGTCAATGATCATGACCGCGGCATCAGCAGCAGTCAATGTACGGTACGTATCTTCACTAAAGTCTTCATGACCAGGTGTATCCAAAATGTTAATATGGTGTCCTTTATATTCAAAGTCCATCGCAGAGGAGGTTACTGAGATACCACGTTTTTTCTCAATCTCCATCCAGTCGGAAGTAGCATGCTTCGAATTTTTACGTCCTTTCACCACGCCGGCTTCTCGAATAGCGCCTCCATAATACAATAATTTTTCAGTCATTGTCGTTTTCCCGGCATCCGGGTGGGAAATGATAGCGAATGTACGCCGTCTCGTAATTTCATTCTCCCAATTCACTTGTGATTGAGTCATTTATTCATTCTCCTATAGCAATCAAATTCTTCCTTACGCTTCTCTACCAGTACGATTATACAAACAAACTCGCCACGATAAAAGAGAAAAGTCTACAATCAACACGAATCTCTTCAACCACGTCCTATCTTTCCTGAAACTTTATCCAACATGATCCGTCATTCATGTAAAAGGTTTCTATATTTTCACAACAAAGGGGGTGTGCATCATCGGTCGTATAAAAATGATGATCGGACTTGTTTTGATAGCTGCTTTAATGAGCATTGGACTGATATCTGCATATCTTGACTCCAAACAATCAGCCAAACTAGAAGCACACTTGCTATCACTACCTGTTATTTTGAAGAATAACATAGGATTGCTTTAGATGTAGCTGATCACTAACAAGTGCGTCTGCTTCCAAGGTGCCTTTTACCATTTGGAGTCCATCTTTTGTCAGATCAAAGCTGTTCTAAACCAGCATACCAAGAGTAAGAAGAAATGAAACTGGCGTAATGACGGTTTTGAACTATTTATTGCGGCTGACACTGTCTCTACTGGTAAGCCGATCGCTTTAGACAAGGTTTATGTAATGAAAGAAGATTTGGTCTTACATGAAATCACAGTAAAACCTGAGTTTATCAATGAGATTACTGACAAAGACCAAAAGCTCTCAGTCGGTTCTCTACCACCTAAAGCTATCAGTTACAAAGTTGTTCCAAACCATGCTGAAATCTATTTAGCTGCAGAGATGAAGAATGGGGAAATGATAACAGGACTCAGTGGGTGGATGCCAATACAAAGGTATGTCGTCGCTGGCTCTTTAGAGATCGCACAAGCTAAAGATAGCCATAATAGTGAGATGAACTGGACTATCATCATGGCGCCTATCCTTGCTATTTTCTTTATTGGCTATATCATCATCCGTTATTCAAAATGTAGAGCGAACAAATAAATTACTGCTTTTCTTTTGCTGAAGATAGATGTACTTAGAGCAAAAATCCGCTATAATAATGAGACAGTTAGCGTGTATAGCGAAGATATCGTAGGCGCGCAATATATACATAATTTTCAAACAAAAATTTTTTATCAGAAAATTTTCTTTAGGAGGCGTTCTGTCTATGAGTACGATTAATCAATTAGCTGCCGATTTTATTACTTTCTCTAAAAAAATTCAGGCGTACAACAATGCAACTGCCGTCTTATACTGGGACCTTCGCACAAAAGCACCGAAAAAAGGTATGGATGCTCGCTCTGAAGTGATTTCGACCTTATCCACTGAAGCATTCAAGCTTTCCACATCCGATCAAATGGAGGATTTCCTACAACGTCTAACTGAGGAGCAAGCCTACAAGCAATTAGATGCGGTCACTCAAAAATTAGTGGAAGAATCCAAAAAGGATTTTGACTTAAACAAAAAGATTCCTACCGACCGTTATCAGGAATATGTGCTTGTTACAAGCCAAGCTGAAAATCTTTGGGAAGAGGCTCGCGAAAAAAATGATTTTTCCCTATTCCGTCCCTACCTAGAAAAAATCGTAAAAATGAAATTGGAATTCATTGATTACTGGGGAGCAAAGCCAGATAAATATGATACTCTGTTGGATCAATATGAACCTGGTATGACAGTAAAACAATTAGATCAAATTTTCACCTTATTGCGTGATAAAACGGTTCCTTTGGTTCATGCCATCAATGAATCAAATCGTCGCCCCAATATTAGCTTTATGGAAAAGCATTTTGCCAAAGCAGATCAAGCGGCATTTAATCAGCTCGTGCTCCAAAAAATCGGCTTTGATTTCCAAGCTGGACGCCTGGATACGAGTACCCATCCTTTCTGCATTCACTTCGGCTCCACCGATGTCCGTCTAACCACCCGATACGACGAACAGGACTTCCGTTATGCATTATGGAGCAGTATACATGAAGCAGGTCATGGGATGTACGAGCAAAATGTAAATGCGGCTTACAATGGTCTATTGCTAAGTAACGGTACTTCGATGGGCGTTCATGAATCCCAGTCTCGTTTTTGGGAGAACATGGTAGGACGAAGCTTACCTTTCTGGCAGCATTTCTATCCAGCGGCGCAACAAGCTTTCCCTGAGCAGTTTGCCGATGTAGCCTTACAAGATTTCTATCGGGCAGCCAACCTAGTGGAACCATCCTTTATCCGTACGGAATCAGACGAACTCACCTACAATTTGCATATCATGGTCCGCTATGAAATCGAAAAGGGCTTAATCAATGAAACCATTGAAGTAGGAGAGCTACCACAAATTTGGAACGAGAAAATGAAAGAATACCTAGGCGTCGATGTACCTAGCGATGATCTTGGTGTCCTACAGGATGTTCATTGGTCAAGCGGCTTAATGGGCTACTTCCCAACATATTCCCTAGGAAATGTTTATGCCGCTCAATTTACGCATGCAATGAAAAAACAGCTTCCTAATTTTGACGATCTTTTACGTGCAGGTGATTTTGCACCGATTAACCAATGGTTACGCGAGAATATCCACCAATTCGGAAAAATGAAATCTCCTCAGGAGCTTTTGCAGCACGTTACTGGGGAAAAAGTAAATGCAAGCTATCTAGTTCATTATCTAGAAACAAAGTATAAGGATTTATATCAGCTATAGAAATAAGACAAGGTATTTCCTTATAAACATATAAAAAATAGCCTCCTTGCATGCTCATCCTGTTTTAGATGCTGCATAAGGGGGCTATTTATAATGGTATTGAACAAATCACACATTCACTCAATTGACGTATTTATCATTTAGCTTCGTCTGTTTTGACTACATTCATCCCTACTGATTTTTCTTTTGTTCGGGTCAGGACAATAATTCCCAATACTACAAACCCCATTCCTAAAATATGATACCAATAGATATCTTCCTTCAGTACTAAACTCGATAATAAAATCGTAGTAATTGGTGTTAACGCAGTAAACACGGATGCTACACTAGCAGGTATCACTTTTAATCCTTGATTCATTAAAATGACAGCCAAAATTGTTACGACAATTGCTGTGTATAAAACCAACAGCCAAATCGTTATGGATATTTCAGAAAGATCAACGCTTAATGCATCATGTATAGCTAGTGGTAAAAATAAAATCGCCCCTACAATACTTAACGCCGTTGAGATAGCTAAAGGAGACCAAGCTTTCGATAATAGTTTTCCAAACGAAAAAAAGATAGCATCCCCTATAACAGCACAAAGAATGAGAAAGTTCCCAAATAATGAGCTAAAGCTTATACTATTCGTAGCAATAATTCCGAATACATTTATAGAAACCGTTCCTAAAATGGTTAACAAAATCCCTGAAATCTTGGCAAAGCCTAATTTCTCTTTAAGAAAAACGTACGCAATGACCCCCATTACAGCTGGAGTACAACTCAGTACAATCCCGCTCTCCACAGCGGACGTATATTGCAAGCCATATAGCAAGCAGATGCTAAATAGAAAAATCCCTACGAAGCTTTGTATAAGTAGAACAAAAACATCTTTTTTATATAAGGTAGGAAGCCTTCTTTCCTTTCGGTAAAACATTGGCAGTAAGATAAGGCTAGCAATCAATAGCCTTAATTCAGATGCTAAAAAAATAGGGATTTGCTCTAAAATAAATTTATTTACTACTACAAAGCTCCCTATTATAGACATGGCAATGGATACTTTGATATACGCTATCGTGCTATTAGACAAGTAAATCTCTCCCACTTTTTAATAAAAATAATCGTTTTTTCTCTCTATTGTTTATGTAAATGGTCTTTACCATCAACAGTAATAGTACCACAATACACCATTTGGTTGGTTTTTTTTAGTAGAAAAAAGTGTACTCGCTGAATTCAGATTGTTCTGCCGGTTATCTCATTATTCTGTCAGCTCTTCACATATCTTCTTACTATGACGGGATGCTTATTAAACATACAAAAGGCCCGCTCCCACGTGCCGAGGAACAGACCTTTCTTACCCGAATGAAGTATATATTATTTCGCTTGCAGGTTAGCGCTATCTGTTGAGGCTACCTGCTTCATTTCTTTACGTTCTTCCTGTTGTTTGCCTTTTGTATATTTGGTTTTGATAGGCGATACCAACCAGTACATGGTGCCTACAAATAATGCTCCTCCGACAATATTACCTAGTGTAACAATGCTCAGATTATGAACCCAGCCCGCAATGGTAATGGTTTCTGGGTGAGGAAGCATTAGCGCCAGCGTTAGCACTGTCATGTTGGCTACACTATGCTCATAGCCAGAGGTAATAAAGGCAAACAACATCCAGAAAATCAAAATTAGTTTCGCTGTATCCTCCTTTGCCCGGGTCGCTGTCCAAATAGACAAGCAGACTAACCAGTTACAAAGAATTCCTCTGAAAAATAATTGCACAGTTGGTAAGTTCATTTTTTTGGCTGCTAGATAAAAGAGCATATGGTCGCTTGAAGCATGACTAAACACACCCGAACCTACAATAATCAGACAGAAAACAGTTGCACCGAGTAGGTTACCAATCCAGCACCATACCCAGTTCTTCCCTGCATCCTTCCATTTAGTCGCCCCGCTTAAGGCACCTATGGTGAAATACATATTATTACCAGTAAACAAATCAGAACCAGCAAAAATGACCAAGGTTAAAGCAATCCCAAACGACACGCCCATCAATGTCATCGTAAGAGGGGAACCCGCTTGTAGCAACGGCTCACCTACCGTTAAGATTAATACGATTCCAATCCCTACATAACAGCCTGCCAGTGCTGCGTGTAGTAAATAGCGGGCTATGCTTTTATCCAGCATCTCTTTTTTCTTTACTGCGTTCTTAGCCATTATTTCCAGAGTATCAGTATACAAGGTCTCCAACTCCTTAGGTGTTAGGCACGTGTATGTTAAGATAAAAAGTTATCGCAAGCAGGCAAGCCTAGTTTCACCGTTTTTCCTTCGACCACTACAGGGTATACTTCTACTTGGCCTCGATCAGGAGCTTGTACGGTTCCATCAACCAGCGAAATTTTCCAGTCGTACAAAGGGTCATACAAAAATAGATCAGAAACGATTCCGTCTACTAATGTGCCTCCCCTAGGATGTGGATTGCGATTAGCCACTGCATAGAATTGATCATCATCTAAACGAAACAGAGCAACCTCTGTTTCTTCTACACAAACCACTCGGCCTACTTTCTTTGGAAAATCATCAATATTCCCTATTTCATAGAAACAAACTAACTGTTCAGCAACAGGATGCAGCATGCTTCTAACACTTCCTTCCCTTTGGACATACAAAAAATCTCTATTTCATTCTACATTCGTAGTATAACGGGTTCGGCTTCAATGCAAAAGTTATATCTGTCACTTTATGAGAAATTTTTCACTTTCTTTTCTGTTTTGTCACATTTGGGAAGAAAAATTGGTGATTATCTACCCAAATATAGAATACTAACCAATTAATATCTACTTTTTTGAGTTGGAGGGGAAACAATGGATTTTTCTTCGTTACGTCAATATTTTAACGATATTGCACACAGTATTGGTGATATTAGCAGTAAGACAGGGAATGCTCTAATCGGGATTCATTCTGAATTAAGTAAGATAAGTAAAGCAATACAAACCACAAATATTTTGCTTGGCATTCTGATTTTTTTGGTTATGGTTCACCTTATTTATTCCGTTGTCCAAAACCGTAAAAAAGGTACATAACGAAGAAGACCTCCTACGTTTTCTTGTAAGGGTCTTCCTTTATCTGAACGGTATGATTAACTCTCTGCTCCTTATGAGCTGGACACTTCTTTAAGGCCTGCTTTTACTTGCTCTTGTTGCCTGATATATTGGGTCAGCTCGACGGTCATCTGGTAGTAATTGAACGGGGTAATCAAGTATATTCCATTAAAGTATTGAAGCGTTGCATCGATTAGTTCCTTTGCCATACGATTCCCTTCCTGACGAGCGGCTTCACCTGTAAATAGCTTCATTTGTTCTAATGCATATGGGGACAGCTTGATACCAGGTACCTCGTTATGCAAAAACTCTGCATTACGCGAGCTCGTTAACGGCATGATGCCAATAAAGATAGGTACACGAATATGCTTCGTGGCTTCATATATTTGTACAATGGTCTCGGCATCATAAACAGGCTGCGTCATAATGTAATCGGCTCCAGCCTCAACCTTCTTTTCTAAACGAGCCACAGCTGCATCCAAGTGGCGCACATGTGGATTAAATGCTGCCCCGACAATAAACTGAGCATGCTGCTTCAATTGTTTGCCCGAAAACGCATAGCCTTGATTTAACTGTTTTACCATACGGATTAAATCAAATGAGCTCACATCATAGACAGAACTAGCACCCGGCAAATCTCCAAAGCGTGAAGGATCGCCCGTAATAACTAGTACCTGGTCAATACCCAGTGCGTGAAGACCCATTAAATGTGATTGCTGTCCAATCAGATTACGGTCGCGGCAGGCAATGTGAAGTAGCGGCTCGATTCCTAATCGCTTCATCATGGCTCCTAAAGCCATATTGCTCATACGAACTGTTGCTAGTGAGTTATCTGCTAGCGTTATTGCATTCGCACCGGCATCATGTAAAGCACAACAGCCCTGTAAGAAATCTTCCGTATGCAGATCCTTAGGCGGATCGAATTCAACGATAATCGTAGGATGGTGCTTTACTTCTTCGATAATACTTGGCTGAAGACGTTTTTGGACGGCCTGCACCTCAATTCTCTCCGAGTGAATAGGAGCGGGTGGATTCACCCGTGGCAGCGGTTTGCGCCCTGCCAATTTTTCTGCAATTGCTCTGGTATGTTCTGGCGTTGTACCACAACAACCCCCAATTAGTCTTACACCCTGTTCATGTAAGCGCAAAGCACTTTCCGCAAAGTAGTCTGGAGATGATTTGTAAGAAAGGGTTCCATCAGCCATGCCAAGACGGCCTGCATTGGGGAATGCAGAGAGAAAAACATCATCTGGACACACTGTAGCTTCGAAGGAACGCAGGATCTCTGCCGGTCCCAAGCGACAATTGAGTCCTATTACGTCCGCTCCTGCATCCTTAATCTGCTGGAAGGCATATGTCAACGAATGCCCATCACGCGTGGTACCTACTTCCAAAGTAGCAAGCTGGGCTATGATGGGTAGCTCTGTAAGAGGACGTATCACCTCCAGCGCTAGCAATAATTCATCAACATCCAAGAACGTTTCCAGCAAAATTCCGTCTACACCTGCATGCAAAAGAGAAGTAGCTTGCTCTTCGAACTGGTCTTTAAATTGGTCAATTTGCTTAGTGCGGACACGTCCAGCAATAATTGAACCCATCGCTCCAACTACGAAAGCATCATCTCCGACCGCTTCCCTCGCAAGGGTCACCGCGGCTCGATTCATCCGCGTAACCTTACTTTCTAGGCCATATCGGGACAAGCTATCCCGATTAGCCCCAAATGTATTCGTCTCAATCAGCCGTGCTCCCGCTTCATAATAAGCGGTATGTACGTTGCGGATTATCTGTGGATTACTTAAACATAACTCTTCGTAACTAACGCCAATCGGAACTCCCTGCTCGTATAGCTGAGTAGCCATCGCTCCGTCACCCACTAGTACGTGCTGTGTGAGATAAGCGCGCAAATCCCGTTTTCCCATTGAGACTCCCCCTTTTCGTCGTTTATGATCACACTTCCACTCCAACTGGTGGAGTCGCATTAAAATAACGGGCTTCAGGATGAGCAAATACCATGGCTGACACGGATGCTTCAGGGTCCATCATGAAGCCTTCTGTTAGTTGAATTCCGATGTCTTGTGGCGACAACAGCTTAAAGAGTTTTTCTTGATCTTCTAAATCCGGGCAAGCAGGATATCCAAACGATACGCGGATTCCCTGATAACGCGCCCCAAAACGCTCTAGCATAGTCATATCTGCTGGGTCTGGAAAGCCCCATGAATCGCGAATAACATGATGAATTCGTTCGGCAAACGCTTCTGCTAGCTCTAGGGCGACTGCTTGCAGGACATGAGAACGTAAATAGTCCCCTTTTTCTTTCCATTCCTGCGCTAAATCTCTCACTCCCCTTCCGGCTGTAACAGTCAAGAAAGCTACGTAATCCATCTCATTCGTTTCCACAGGCCGTAAAAAATCAGCGAGACAAAGATGAGGAGCTTGCGGTTGACGCGGGAAAGTAAAACGTTCTAACAGCTTTGTATGATCGTTTGGATCATAGATCAGGATGTCATTGCCAAAAGATTGAGCCGGAAAGAATTGATACATTCCATTCGCCTGCAAAATCTGACTACGGATCGCTTCATTTAGCAAATCATCTACGATTTCATATAATTCGGTCGCTTTCTTGTCACCTGATTCGATTAATTTATCGACGTTGCCCTTGATACCAAGATGCTTTCCAAGCAGCATGCGTAAATTAACGTAAGGACGCAGATGGTTAATCGGATAGTTGCGCAAGACATGGCGCTCCAAATCAGGTGCAACATAGACCGGTGTTGTAATGCTTGTCGCAGAGCGAATCATTTCCGGCTGTGGAATAACAACTGATTCGCTAGCTTTTTCTTCTATTTGAGCCTGGTTGACTGTCGCTTGCGCTTGTAATTCCTCTACCAGCTTCAGTCGAGCTTGCGGATCATGCAATTTATTAGCTAGGTTCAGGCCATCCATCGCATCTTTTGCGAATAAAACGATGCCTTCATATTCAGGAGCAATTCGATTTGTCGTAAATTTACGCGTGAGAGCCGCTCCTCCAACCATCAGCGGTACATCAATGCCAGAGCTTCGCAAATCCTGAGCGGTAATCACCATCTGCTGCGCTGATTTTACTAATAAACCTGAAAGCCCAATGGCATCTGGTTTTTCCTGATGACACGCAGCAATCAACTGCTCTGGTGCAACTTTAATCCCTAAATTAATTACCTCATAGCCATTATTGGATAAAATGATCTCCACTAGGTTTTTACCGATATCGTGGACATCCCCTTTAACCGTAGCTAACAAGATTTTTCCTTTTACGGTTGATTCAGACTTTTCCATATGCGGTTCCAAAAAGGCAACTGACGCCTTCATGACCTCTGCACTCTGTAGCACTTCTGCTACAATCAATTGGTTCCCGTTAAACAGGCGACCAACCTCTTCCATCCCTTTCATAAGGGGACCATTAATAATATCAAGCGGAACATATTTTTCCAAAGCGAGGGTTAAATCTGGGATTAATCCGTCCTTCGAGCCTTCCACCACATAATTAGCTAAACGTTCTTCTAACGTTAGATTGGATACCTCTTTTACAACCTCTTTCTTTTTCTGCCGATAAAAATCAGTAAACGTTGCTAAGGTTTCATCGTTTGTATGAAATAACAAGTCCTCTGCCAGCTTGCGTTCCTCTTCAGAAATCGAAGCATAACGTTCTATCTTTTCGGTGTTAACAATCGCGTAATCAAGCCCGGCTACTGTTGTGTGATATAAAAAGACCGCATTTAAAACCTCACGACCTGCCGGGGGTAATCCAAAGGAAACATTGCTCACACCCAGAATTTGTTTACATAATGGAAAATGTTGTTTAATAAGGCGGATACCTTCTATCGTTTCCTGTGCTGAACCAATGTATTGCTCATCGCCTGTTCCTACCGGAAATACAAGAGCATCAAAAATAATGTCCTGCGGATTAATTCCAAACTGATTTACCAACAAATCGTAGGAACGTTTAGCTACCTCCAGCTTGCGTTCACGAGTGATTGCCATTCCCGTTTCATCAATGGTCCCGACAACCACAGCCGCTCCATATTTATGAATCAGTGGTACAACCTCTTCAAAACGATCTAGTCCATCTTCTAGATTAATCGAATTAATGATTGCCTTCCCCTGAGAATATTTCAAGCCCAGCTCCACTACCTTTTTATCCGTGGAATCGATCATCAACGGTGCTTTTACCTTTCTGCTTACGTATGGAAGAAATTTCTCCATATCCTCGTACTCATCACGGTCAGGGTCTGCTAAACAAATATCTATAACAGCGGCTCCTCGTTTTACCTGTGCCCGTGCTATGTCTGATCCTTCCTCGAATTGACCAGCAGCAATCAAGTCACGGAACTTCTTAGATCCAATAACGTTGGTACGTTCCCCTACAAAAATGGGGCGATTGTCGTCCTCAACATAGAGCACCTCAATGCCTGATACAGCAGTTGCATGAGACTTTTTATTTTCTCGTGGTGTAATCCCTTGCAATGCTTCGTGTAGCGCTCGAATATGCTCGGGTGTGGTACCACAACAACCACCCGCTACGTTAAGCCATCCCTTTTCCGCAAATGCTTTCATTTTCATCGCTAACCCCTGCGGTGACTCGTGATAGTGACCATTCTCATCAGGTAAACCTGCATTAGGATAACAACTGATTCCACACAAGGCCAGATCAGATAAGGTTCGTAAATGGTCACGCATGAACTCCGGACCTGTCGCGCAATTCAGACCAATCGTGATCGGTTTGAGATGTTCAATCGATACATAAAAAGCCTCGATGTTTTGGCCTGCCAGAGTCGTGCCCATCGGTTCGATTGTTCCAGAAATCATGATAGGCAGCTCATAGCCAAGCTCCTGAAATGCCTGACGTATGCCAATACCCCCAGCTTTTACGTTCAATGTGTCCTGTGAGGTTTCCACCAGTAATAAATCTACCCCACCTTCCATCAATGCTTTAGTCTGACGATAGTACGCATGAATTAATTGCTCAAATGTAACGCCCCCTGTTAACGAAAGGGTTTTCGTAGTGGGCCCCATAGAGCCTGCTACATAACGTGGCCACGACTCCGTGCTAAATTCATCTGCTACTTCTTTAGCAATACGTGCAGCTGCCAGATTAAGTTCATAATCTCGATCTGCTATGTCATACTCAGCCAAAACAACATCAGTTGCTCCAAATGTGTTTGTTTCCACAATGTCAGCACCTGCTTCAAAATAGGTAGCATGAATATGCCGGATGACATCTGGTCTTGTTACATTCAATAGTTCGTTGCAGCCTTCATATTCCTCACCGCCAAAATCGTCCGCTGTGAGATTAGCCTGCTGTAGCATCGTTCCCATTGCACCATCGAGTATCAATATTTTTCGTGCTAGCTGCTCTTGCAATGTTGGTTTGTTCATCTCCCATACCCCTCCGTAATCTCCATTAGACTTGGCAAATAAAAAAATCCCCTTCCTGCCTGAAAGCAAGAAGAGGATTACTAATGTTCGTTAAGTAGGAACTTATCCCCTCTTATCTTTCAAGGCAAACAGCCCTGCTGGAATTGGCACCTGATCTATCGGTTGCCGAGGCATCTTCGGGCCAGTCCCTCCGCCTCTCTAGATAAGAGAAATCATATTTAGTTAAATGTCCATATGACGTTTTGTTCGTCTTTTGAATACAGGTATCTTAACATTCAGATATTATTGGCGTCAATGGATTATCTGCCAATCTTTTATTTTTTTGTAGTCTGCTGCCCAAATTTTGCTTCCCTTAGGCATAAGCCCACACCAGATAGACAGATATGTATAGACTGTAGAATAACAAAGCGAAGGAGGAATTGCCAGATGAGTACATCGTTTTGCGGTAACTGGGGAGGCGGAAGTTTTAGCTTCATTCTAGTGTTGTTCATTCTGCTGGTAATCATAAGCTGCAGCTGCTGCGATAACTAGCAACCGTGTAGCGACACCTTCAAACATATAACCTTTAAGGAGGAATTCTTTCATGAGTACATCTTACTGCGGAAATTTCTTCGGTGATAATTTCAGCTTCATTTTAGTGCTGTTCATCCTACTGGTCATCATTTCTTGCGGCTGCTGCTAAAATATAAGAAGCTCTTTCACCGGCAAACCTGAATTCGATTACGCTCTTTTTTATCTGCGCCCACCTCTACATGATTCTACAATGTTTCATACCTCCATAAGAAAACCAAAAAACATTACTCAGGTTTGTACACTCACCAATATAGGAGAGGGGAAGGGGCCGGCACATGCCCCTTTCATCTCTTATCCATTCTTTCCTTCGCTTGTAGAAATAATGGCCCTCTGCTAGGATAAAAAGGAAGATAGATGGAGGGATTTTCATCGAAAACAATCTAGCCTATTTACATACATCTGTGTTTCAGGCCTCATTGATTCCAGTAAAGGTACTAGAAGAGACGGACTTTGAAATCTACACTGTCGTAAAACACCATGAGAGTGAACAGCACTATTTGCATGACCAAACTCACCACCATGATCTTATGACAGGCGGTAATCATGAAACCTATGAATACTATCTTCCTTTATCAACCGGTCAAGCCATGGGTCTTTTATTTGGTAGGGAAGCATATCATTCCCTTACCAAATCTTATTTTGCACAATGGGATCAGCAAAATAAGAGCCACTGATAAACCTTGCTTGCTAGAATGTCTTTTGTTGGGTATACTAGACGCTATATAGCCATGTACTCGATGATGAGGAGAGTAATGATGGTTCGTGCTACTAGCGAGTCAGGATTGGTGGAAGCCTGATAGAACGGCCATGATGAAGCGCACCTCGGAGACGCAGCTTGAATCTTGTCTATTGACAATGTATAGAGCTTGCCGGGTTTGCCCGTTACAGCTATCAAGCAGGTTTTTTCCAATTACGATCATTTATTGGTCTAATTGAAAAGAACAAGAAGAGTGGTACCGCGGGAGTATGATAAAATAACCTCTCGTCTCTTTACGGATTGATTTTTACTGATATCTATCCAAAAGAGACGGGGGGTTTTTTGCTGTTGTTGCTTTGAACATCGTAAGCTGTGTCTAATCAAAGCGCTCTGTACTTGTATACCTATGGTTATATTTATGTTGTATCCCACTTTTCCACGGAATGATTACATATTCCCTGAAAGTTTAGGTTGATTAAAAAGAAAGGATGAAATAAACATGAATTACAAACAACTAGTAGCTGAACAAATCTCTGCTGCTCTAACTGAAATGGGCGTAGAGGATTTTTCCTGCGAACGTGTCCTTGGCATGCTCGAAACTCCTCCTAACCCACAAATGGGTGATTTAGCCTTCCCTTGCTTCCAATTAGCTAAAGCTCTACGCAAAGCACCACCAATGATTGCAACGGAGCTAGCTTCTAAGATTTCTCTGCCTTTCTTACAGGATGTACAGGTGACAAATGCATATATCAATCTGTTTTATGATCAAACCAGCGTTATAACCGCTTGTATTAAAACGATTCTAGAGCAAGGGTCTGCATATGGCGCGACTACTGCTGGTGCTGGTAAAAAGGTACCAATCGACTTATCTTCTCCAAACATTGCTAAACCCTTCTCGATGGGGCATTTGCGCTCAACCGTTATCGGGAATGCACTTGCAAACATCATGGAAAAGCATGGCTATCAGCCAGTTCGCATCAATCACTTGGGGGACTGGGGTACACAATTTGGTAAACTGATTGTTGCCTATAAAAAATGGGGCGATGAAGATAAAGTAAAAGCTGAGCCTATTAAAGAATTGCTCAAGCTGTATGTACACTTCCATGAAGAAGTAGAAAACGACCCAACATTGGAAGATCAAGGCCGTGAATGGTTCAAGAAATTAGAGGACGGCGATCAAGAAGCCCAGCAATTATGGCAATGGTTCCGCGACGAATCCTTACAAGAATTTAAAAAGATCTATGAATTAATGGGTGTATCCTTTGACTCCTTCAATGGAGAAGCATTCTACAATAATCAAATGGATCGCGTTGTTGATTTATTAGAGGAAAAAGGATTGTTAACAGAATCCGAAGGCGCAATGGTTGTATCTCTGGATGAGTACGACATGCCTCCTTGCTTAATAAAAAAACGTGACGGTGCTACCCTTTACGCAACCCGCGACCTAGCTGCTGCTTTGTATCGCCATGAGCAATATGATTTTGGAAAAGCATTATATGTGGTTGGCGGAGAACAACGCCTGCATTTCCAACAGCTATTTAAAGTCTTGCTAAAAATGGGCTATGACTGGGCTAACAATATGCATCACATTCCATTTGGCATGATGTTAAAAGATGGTAAAAAAATGTCCACTCGCAAAGGGAAAGTCGTTCTGTTGGAAGAAGTATTGTCCCAAGCAATCGCAGATGTATTAAAAGTAATCCAAGACAAAAATCCTTCTCTTGCAAATAAAGAACAGGTTGCTCGCCAAGTTGGTGTAGGTGCCGTTATCTTCCATGACTTGAAAAATTATCGTTTAAACGATGTCAACTTTTCCTGGGAAGAAATGCTTACTTTTGAAGGCGAAACAGGGCCTTACGTTCAATACACTCATGCCCGCGCTTGCTCTCTATTGAAAAAAGGTGGGTACCAGCCAGAAGCTGTAACCGTAGTAGACAATGCTTTAGAGGGCCCAGAAGCATGGGCAGTCATTACTACTCTCTTGCAGTTCCCAAGCATTCTGGAAAAGGCTCGCGATCAATTCGATCCTTCGCAGATTGGAAAATACGTAATTGATCTGGCTCAAACCTTCAACAAATTCTACGCGCATGTCCGCATTGTCGCAGAGGATGAGCAAGTAAAACAAGCTCGCCTACAATTGGTTGCAGCAGTTATTGTTGTACTAAAAGAAGGACTCCGTCTATTGGGATTGGAAGCTCCTGAGGAAATGTAAGAAAAATAAGGGCCCCTAACACAATGGGCGCCCTTTTTATTTTTGGTCAAAAATTCATCCAACTCATCCAAAAAAGGAGGGCTTCCCCTCCTCTTTTTAATCCTGCTTTACCTAAATGCCTCTCATCTATGTTCCTTTTACTCTTTTTCGTTTATTTTCGGTTCAATAGCTGGTTTTGGTGTCGAGAACCAAGCCTTTGCTAATTGCTCAACCAGCTTTTTCGGTAGGGAAACAGGCTCTATTTTTACAGTTCCAATAGGGTCAACACCACGATATAGCATTGCCTTATCATCATTAGGGTCTGACATTGTTTCTAAAATCAGCTCGTCGATTTTGCCAGCCACTTTCCATTCCATAATCATTAGCTCATATTCATCTGGAGCTAATTCAATGTATTCTTCTTCTGTAATATCTACAATTGCATAGCCATCTGATTCAATTTCTGCTTCTAAGACCTTGCCATTTGCTTCTTCATAAAGTTTTAGTTCATTAAGGTCAGCTAAATTTTCTTTGATTTTATCAAAGCTGTGAATGGTTACTTTAATTGTGCGTGTCATAATATCTCCTCTGTCTCGTAAAATCCGTTCTGAAATACGGTCCCTCTAATCATATCCTACTGTGGACTTGCAAACAATTGTTTGACAAAAGCGATTTCTGACTTATGCCCACCCGGTCGTTCTGCTGGCGTTTCCAAAAATAAGGGAACCTCACGAACAACCCTGCTTCTAATCAATTCGCCTATCCTTTCAGCACCGATCTCTCCGTAACCAATATCAGCATGGCGATCACGATGGGAGCCGGTAGGATAGCGAGAATCATTGAGATGAACAGCCTTCAAATTAGTAAAATATCCTAATTCCTCGCCTCGCTTCTGCACCTCTTCCCAATTCCCTCCTGTCCATAATCCACTTGCAAAGGCATGGCAGGTATCGAAGCAAAATCCGACAAGCTCGGGTCTATTGATCAATGCACGTACTTGTACAAGCTCTTCTAATGTCATCCCCATCTTATTTCCCTGACCAGCATTATTTTCAAGTAAAATAAGTGCATTACCTGTCCAGCCTTCTAAGATTTCATTTAATGAACGAATCATCAATTGGTAGCCAAATAACGGATCAGGGTGATTTCCTTTATATTGCCCGAAATGAACAACAACGCCAATCGAGCCACACGCGTCTGCAATCTCCAAATCATTGCGTACTGAAGCCACCATTGCCGCTTGTTCCTCTCTTCCCTCTGTACACAAATTAGTTGGATATGGTGTGTGGGCAATCGAAATAATCCTGTGTTCCTTGCAAAAATCACGACATTGTTGGGCATCCTGTCTTGAGAATGATTTGATTTGTAAACTGCGCGGGTTTTTAGGAAAATACTGATAGCAAGTCCCTCCCAAGCGTTGCGCGATCCGGGCGGCTTCCGTATATCCCTGACGTACGCTTACATGACAACCGATGTGCAATTTGTCGCCTCCCTTCCCTGTTTCTCGTTGCTACGCTGTCAACATTATTTATTATTGTTTCAGACTTGAGAGAGGTACATTCACATGCACTGTTGTTCCTTGATTGATCACACTGTCAATAAGTATAGAGCCCTGATGGTCCCTGATGATTTTTTTACTAACCATGAGGCCTAGCCCTGTTCCTTTATCCTTTGTAGTATAAAAAGGCTCACCAAGTTTACTAACACGATCTTCCGGTATGCCGCATCCTTCATCGCGAAAACATATATCCACCATCTGAGCATTCTGTTTTACCGTTATATAGATCATTCCACCATTCGGCATTGCTTCCATTGCATTTTTCATGATATTTATAAAGACTTGTTTAATCTGATTTTCCTCACAAGTGATCAATATTGGCTTCTCTTTACATTCAAGCTGAAAAATCACATTATGCATCAAAGCTTGGCTCTCTAATAGCGTCATTACATTACGAACGAGATCGACTACATTTTTTTGCTTTACATTCTGAACTTGCGGTTTCGCTAATACTAATAACTCGCTTACAATAAAATTGATTCGATCTAATTCAGATATCATGACTTCAAAATAAAAATCATGCTCACTGGTTTGATTTTGTAATAACTGAATAAAGCCTCGCAGTGCAGTTAGCGGATTGCGAATTTCATGAGCAACTCCTGCCGCCATCTCTCCAATAAGGGATAGCTTATCTGAGTTACGCAATAAGGCCTCTGCTTGTTTCCGATCGGTAATATTTCTGGCTACAAAAACAAAGTGCTCTAAATTTTTTTCCCCATTAAAGACTGGCGTACCATTAGCCTCCAAATACATCCAGTCGCCTGAAGCACACCGATAGCGAAGCTCTACTTGCATCACGCTACCTTCAGCGATTAATCGTTTACGTCCCTGTTTCAAAAACTCTCTGTCATCGGTATGTACCCATTTACGATAATCCATTCCCAATAAGCTTTCCGGTGTATATCCTAAAATGGTCTTAAACGAAGGAGACACATAAATATAGCGTCCACTCCGATCCAAAATAGCAATAAGATCCGTCATATTTTCGGAAATCAATCTATATTTTGCCTCACTGTCACCCAATGCCTGCGCAATCCTCCTCTGTTCCGTTACATCCCTCGTAATTAAAGCGACCGCCAAAATCTTTCCTTCCGTATTTCGAATCGGAATATAGGAGGATAGGGTGTGAACAAGATGTCCATTGCGATGAGTAAATGAATTCTCCTCATCCAAAACCATCTTTCCGTTCATAGCCTTTTGTGTGTTATCAATAATTCCTCGCAATATGACTGGCTTTAGCAGATTTTCTTGATGCATAAGCAATTCTTCATAACTGTATCCATACATTTTTTCACAAGCAGGATTCACCATTAAAATATTCCAATCTAAATCAATAAGCACGATACAATCAGAAGCGCTATTTACGAAAGATTCCAACAGTTCTTTCGCATCTCGTAATTCAGTCTCAACCTGAATACGCTCAGTAATATTGCGCATCACCGCTATTACACCTATAACGCCAGCATCTTTCTTGCAAATAGGTTTATAAGTCATACAAATCTCAAGTAGATGCCCCTTCTTATGACGTCGTCTCGTATGAAATAATACAGGTTTTCCTGTTTTTACAACGTAATCAAAATGCAGCTCCTGTTCTTGTAGCGCAACAGCATCAGGAAGTAAGATTCTAGGATTGTCATACAGCTCCTGTGGAGAATACCCAGTCATGATCTGAAATGAATTGCTCATACGCAATATTTGAAAATCGGGTGAAATGAGAAAAAGCGCATCCCGTGTGTACGTAATAAAAGTATCGAGGCTCTTCTCCATTTCCTCCAGCTTCCTCTGTCTTAGCTTTTGCTCTGTTACATCTCGTACAAGAGCCCCCACAGCCGCTTTTCCTTTATACCATTTCATCGGAAAAAGCGTAAATGAAACGTCCATCATCCCCCCTTCCTTATGAGGAATTTGAATGATGTAAGGATCATGATTGGTACACAATGGTTGTATGACACTTGGCTCTATGCTCACTATCCCTTGTTTACATCGAAGTAGATATACATCAATGGCTACTTCGAATTCATCAGAAAAACAATTACCTGCCAATTGGTACCAGGACTGATTGGCATACAAAACAGTACCGTCTGAAGAAAAAATGAAGACTGCATCTGGACAATTTTGAACAAAAGATACAAATCCATCTGTTTCTGACCACGAGATGACCTCTCGCACAAACCGCACCTCCAAAATAAGGATAAAAATGTATGTATATTTCATATTCGCATCAAAGATCAGCCATTGTAAAGGAAAAAGAACTTTTTTATTGTTTGTTTTAAAAAAAGAGACAGGGTACCATGTTAGCCTGCTTTGCATACGATGAGCCTAGATGACCGGTTTTGCTTAGTAACGTTTACATGAAAAAGCACAGATGAGAAAGGGTGAGAAATCATGTGTGGAATTGCAGGCTGGGCTAGTTTTATGCGGAATGTAAAAGATGAACAAGAGACTATAGAAGCAATGACTAAGACACTTCAACACAGAGGTCCAGATAGTATGGGGTATTTTTTTCATGATCGGGTTGTATTTGGACATCGTCGTCTTATTGTTGTAGATCCTGAAGGCGGAACTCAGCCCATGACCAAAAGATATGGGGATATAAGCTACACACTTGTGTATAACGGCGAATTGTACAATACAGAAGATTTACGCAAGGAATTGCTAGACCGTGGTCACCGCTTCTCTTCCCACTCAGATACGGAGGTATTACTCACGGCTTATGTAGAATGGGGAGAAAAATGCCTGGAGCGACTGAACGGTATTTTTGCATTTGCTATCTGGAATGACAAAGAGCAGCTCTTATTTGTCGCACGTGATCGAATGGGTGTGAAGCCGTTCTTTTATCTAGAAAAAGATGGGCAGTTTCTATTCGGTTCAGAAATAAAAGCTATTCTTGCCCACCCCGAAGTTGAGCCTATTGTTGATCGGGAAGGCTTAGCCGAGGTACTACTTATTTCACCCGCTCGCACGCCTGGACACGGTGTATTCAAAGGAATGCATGAGTTACGCCCTGGCTACTATGGGATATACTCTCAAAATGGCTTTACTACAGAATCGTATTGGTGCTTGAAAAGTCGTGAGCATCTCGACAATTTTGAGACAACCGTCGATACCATTCGTGATTTAGTCATAAATGCAATCGAACGTCAACTCGTTGCTGATGTTCCTGTCTCGATGCTGCTTTCAGGAGGCCTTGATTCCAGCGCCATCACCGCTATTGCGGCAAGATATTATCAACATCAAGGAGAAGGAACGATTCACACCTACTCCATTGATTATAAAGATAATGACCACTTTTTCACTGCCCATGCCTATCAACCTGATTCAGATTCTCAATGGATTAAACGGGTTAGCGATCATATAGGAACCCAGCACCATTATATTGAGTTTGATACCCCCGAGTTGGTGCAAGCCCTCCAAACCGCTGTTTATGCTCGCGACTTGCCTGGTATGGCAGATATTGACGCTTCGCTGTATCTTTTTTGCGCGGAAATGAAAAAGGAAACAACAGTCGTACTTTCAGGTGAATGCGCTGACGAAATATTTGGGGGCTATCCTTGGTTTCATCAAGAAGAAGCTCTTTATGCAGATACTTTTCCGTGGGCGCGAAAAAGTGAGCAGCGATACAAATGGCTCTCGAATGAAATGAAGGCTTGGTTACAACCAGATTCGTATGTAAAAGGACGTTTTCGTGATACACTAGCAGAGGTTCCCCGCTTGGAGGGGGAGTTTCGTATAGATGAAAAACGGCGCGAGATGTTTTACTTAAATCATGTCTGGTTTATGAATACGTTACTGGATCGAAAGGATCGCATGAGTATGATGGCTAGCCTAGAAGCCCGTGTACCCTTTTGCGATCATCGACTTGTAGAATACATGTGGAATGTACCTTGGGAGATGAAAATGTACGATTCCAGGGAAAAAGGCATTTTGCGCAAAGCTTTGGAAGGAATCTTGCCCTCTGATGTGTTATATCGTAAAAAAAGTCCTTATCCCAAAACACATAATCCCACATATTCCCTAGCAACAAGGCAGTGGCTTAACGATGTTTTAGATGATAACAGATCTCCCCTTCATACTCTATTAGATGTTCCTTACCTCCGTACTCTCCTACAAACAGATGCATCTGCGATTGAAATTCCTTTTTTTGGTCAATTAATGAGCACTCCTCAGATGTTTGCTTTTTTAGCACAAGTAGACTTCTGGATGAAAACATACAAAGTACGCATCATGTAAAGAAACAAAAAAACCGGCGCGTTACTGCACCGGTTTTTCCTTTATATACGATCATATTTGTTTGTTGCTTTATCATTTCATTTACATTTATACTTAAAAAATATTGAATAAGCAAGGAATGCTATAAGCCAGGTTCTGTATCTCTCGTGCTGCAAACGGACCTTCCCCTCGCACGAAGAGCTGTAGTCATCTATCTATGGCAAAATTTCTTTTGCCATCCGTCCTTTTCGTTCAATTCCGTCCAGACGGTTCCCCTACCTAATTTGGGTTTCTCGCTCGCAGGGTTTACCTCGTTCCATCTTCTCTGTCGCCAGAGAAGCTACGTTTCTGTGGCACTTTCAGCGTACTTGGGTCTCAGGGAGAACCCTTTCTGCGCCGTCAATGAGGCGAACCTCACTGCCCTAGTTTGCACTAGGTACGAACACTCCGGGCATCGCAGCCCGGGCGAGCCTGGACTTTCCTCTATCGTCTCCCAGACAAGCTGGTGACAACAGCGACTACCCACAATCCTTGCCTTACTAAGGATTAATCTATCATATATAGGGGTACAATTCAACCTTGACATTCTGGAAACGCTACTAAAAGATGTAAAATATCATGTTTATTCTTATTTACTTTATTTTTAGGAGGTCTGAAAATGAATGTATTTAACCTGCGAATAAAGGGTAGGCTGATTTTTTTACAATTACTAACCCCTGCACATGCAGAATTTTTTCTTACTTATTTACTTGCAAATCAACCATTTCATGCGCCGTATGTCCCTTTGCGTGACGAGAGTTATTTCACACTCGAAAATGCCATAATCCAAACAACTCAATGGACAGAGGTTGAACAGGATCAACGATATTCTTTTGGTATCTTTGAGCAAGCTAATGAACGCCTTGTTGGAAAAATAACACTATCCCAAGTATTTCGCGGTCCTTTTCAAAATGCTTTTATCGGTTATGATCTAGACCATTCCTGTCAAAGCCAAGGCTATATGACTGAAGCTCTCCATCTCATGATGTCGTTTTCCTTCAATAGACTTCTTTTGCATCGTTTGCAAGCCAATATCATGCCACATAATCGAGCGTCTCAACGGGTTTTGGAAAAAGCAGGATTCGTCAAAGAGGGGTTCGGTGCCAATTATCTTAAAATCAACGGTAAATGGGAAGATCATTTATTTTATGCTCTGACCAAAGAAAGGTTTGATGAACTTTATCAAAACGCTCCTTATCCTGTTATCTATGAAGAAAGAGCTGAGACGATTGCTATAAAAGACTAAAGACAAAGCGATTACTCACAGAAATGCCTTAGCAAAGCTTGGTGGATCGTTGTGTGTTAGAATTATAAAAAGAGTATTGCAACTCTACATTTCACTCAAGAATAAAATATCCATCATCGAACAGGAGGCTTATTTTTCATGCTACTACTCCCTTTTGAAGGTAAAGAGCCACAGATTCATCCTAGCGTGTTTATCGCCAAAGGTGCTGTTGTCACGGGTGACGTTATTATCGGGGAAGAGACATCGATCTGGTACAATTCGGTCATACGAGGCGATGTCTCTCCTACTATTATTGGGAAACGAGTCAGTGTTCAAGATAATAGCACTCTCCACCAAAGTCCTCTTTGTCCACTCCTTATTGAGGATGATGTCACAATTGGCCATAACGCCGTGTTACATAGCTGCACCGTACGCCAAGGTGCTTTGATCGGTATGGGTTCTATTGTGCTAGATGGCGCCGAGATCGGGGAAGAGGCTATGGTTGCAGCGGGTGCTTTGGTTCCACCCGGCATGAAAGTCCCCCCTCGGACATTGGTCGTAGGCTCTCCCGCTAAGGTAAAGCGCGAATTAAACGAAGACGATTTTAAGGATTTACGCCGTGTTCGTCAGTCTTATGTGGATAAAGGAAAAATGTATCGAAAGCTGGAAGAAAATCCACTTACCAGGTAAAAACAAAAAAACGATCGTACCCTCTTCTAACAAGGATACGGTCGTTTCTTTATTTTTGGATATGAGTAATTTTCGTAATAATCCAGCCGTACGGATTGCTACTCTGGTCGCTTTTAACCATTTCATATTCCACTTCATAATTACCAGTCATTGTGGAAAAATAAGCGCCTTTAGCCTTCATGGTACTTTCATTACTATCCATCACCTGATAGCTACCCAAAACATCATGCAAAGGTAGCGGGCGTAGCTTCTCTATCGTCTGTAATGCCTCTTTCCCGAAGTAGGACGTCATCCCTTGCTCGTTCTGCCTTAGATAAGCATGGGTGGCCGCTGTTAGCATCAGATTGCTGATGCGTGTTTGCTGTTGCACTGAGCCGTTCCATTGTTTTTCTTTTTGCTGCTCATTGGCGATCACTAGCCGCTGTAAAATAACCGCGAATTGGGCCCGAGTCATAGTCTTGGTTGGCTGAAAAAAACCGGTGCTATCTTCCAATAATTGATAGCCTTTAATTCCGGTAGCATACAACGATTTTGTATCCTGGTACGCATTCGAAAGCGTCGCCTGATAATAGCCGTTTAAACCCTCCTGAATTTTAGCCGGCTCTATATGTAAATCATGTCGAATATTCGGCAGAATCGTATGAAACAACAGCATGCTAGCTTCTTCTCGATTTAATGGTGCTTGTAAATGCTCAGCGGATAACCACCAATCGCTTTCTAAGATAGCTCCCATTTTCATTGGCTTTTTACCTGCACTGAGGTGAAGCAAGTACAAGGCATTATCCCCTGGATTAAAACGTGTATATGCCTTCTGATCCGCATACAGCATAGCATTCATAGTACCTACAGCCTGCTTGACTTCTTGAACGAGCGGATATCGTTTATCTACTTTAGCTGCTTCAACAGGAGGAGCTACAACTCCGTAGGAATACTGCGTTACCCGATTCAACAAAGCAATTGCCTCTCCCCTAGAAATCGGAGCGTTCGGGCGAAACGGAATATATTTTCCTTTTACAATGCCACGCTCGGCAAGAAATTGAATGTAAGATTTCGCCCAATGTTCATCTATATCAGTGAAGGTACTCGCTTGTACAGTGCTAGGGGTATGTGGATTTTCCGCTTGTATCTCGGCCGGCATACAAAAAGCCGCAATGATTGCAAACATTGTTGTGATACCTGCTACGATTTCTTTTCTAACCTTCATGGATCTGTTCCCACTCTCTTTCTTTTATCTCAATCTTTCATATTTCTTTCACAAATAATGTGTCTGAAAGAAATATTACCAGACAAAAAAATGGGAATCTATCATACTTTATTCATAAGATAGATACCAACCAAAGTCCTATAATGAATCGTTTGCCTCTTCCATATTCCGAAAATAAATAAACAACGCATAAGACCGAATCGCTGTATCCATATGTATGCGCTCCGGTTCCTTTGTTGTAAGATAATATTGCAAGAAGCCCGATACACGATACAATGGCTCAATTAGCCTTGGTGCATATTTGGATAATAGATTACATATTCCTATTCCAACAAGTCCAATCACAATAGCTATCCACAGTTGGAAAAAACAAATGGTTGGAAGAAAAAAAACAAAGAAAAAAGTAACCATATTCGTTGAACAGCCTCGATTGATAATGGAAGCCTGCTGTATTGTTTCCCAATTCTCTGGTTTAACTTCCCCATAGTAGCTAAAAACCTTATGCTCAGCTCCATGAAACTGTTTTAATCGTTTTGGAAAAATAAAATGAAAGCCTGCTCCATAAACTACCAACCACAATGGATCAAATTCTCCTAAAACCGGAAAAAAAACATACAAAAGCATCAACAAATGTAGGATATGATAGTACCAAGGCAATGAGCTGACAATCCGCCACCACATTTTACAGAGCGTTCTCATCCCCATTTTCTCGGCCCATGTGTGGATGACACCGTTCTTTACCTCGGCACATGCAATGACATTTTTGTTGTGATAAAAGACTCCGTTGCCAAATGAAATGCCTGCAATCATGGTGTTGGTATTCTCACCCTCTCCATTTATGGTTATAATGGTGTTTGTTCATATAGCCTCATCTAAAGCTATTGAGGCCACGTTATGTTTCTACTAAGGAGGTTTCACCATTGAAACGCTTTGTTCCAACTACACCCATTACACCTCAAAAGGACCCATGGGAGCCTTTATATAATGCTACACCACCTTCCTACAAATTGACCAGTATCGAGTTTACTGTGACCAATCTATGCAATCTGCGCTGTGAACATTGCGCTGTTGGTGAAACATTACGGATAAAAGACGATCCACACTTGCCAATAGAACTTATCCTACAGCGTCTAGATGAAGCCAAGGATTTGTTAACCCTTAGCATTACGGGTGGGGAACCAATGTATAGTATACGGACAGTAAATAATGTAATTGCACCAATTTTACAGTATGCGACAGATCGGGGCTTGCGCACACAGATTAACTCCAACTTATCTCTGCCATTTTCTCGTTACGAGGCTGTTTTGCCCTACATTGATGTCATGCATATGTCGTGGAACTATAGTAAACCTGAGGATTTTCATGAAGTGGTATACGTAAATAGTCCGCAAAAGGTTTCGCTCACCCAAGCAGAGAAACTGTACCAATTGACAATGGACAATGCAAAAAAATTAGCACACGCAGGTGTAATCGTCTCTGCCGAAAGCATGCTGAATACTCGGACGTGGCAAAAGCTCCCGAAGATTCATCAACTAATTAAAGAAATGGGTTGTGTTCGCCACGAGGTGCACCCTATGTATCAAAGCGATTTCGCCAAAAATTTACCAGTGCTGAGCTTGCCTCAATTACGTGAATCTATTCACACCCTTTTAGATGTACGCGATGAAGAGATGTGGATGCTGTTCGGTACCCTGCCATTTTTCGCATGTAGCCAAGACCCTGATGATCAGGAGCTTATTCTGCGTCTGCGTCAATCCAAGAATGTTACTGTACGTAACGACCCTGATGGACGTTGTCGCTTAAATATCAACATATTTACCGGAGATGTAACCGTAACTGACTTCGGGGATGTAGGCATTCTAGGAAATATTCAAACAGATACCCTAGAGACTATGTTCGCTCGTTGGCAAAGTCACTCTCTCAATCAATCCATTAATTGTTTTTGCCCAAATGCGGAATGTGCAGGCCCAAATCTGCTCGTATATCATAGCTATTACCTGAATACTGATTTTAAAGAACGTAAGGCACTTATATAAAGATCATTCTCAATATGTACGGCGAAAATAAAAATGATCTTCCAACACGTTGAAAGGTTGCCCTTCTCAAGGCAACCTTTTCAGCGTGCATTTCCCATATTAATCCATATCGTGAGGAATGTTCTCTTTTGTTTTTTTAGCCTTAAAAGGGTTAACAGCTTTCCCTAATTCACCCATTCGATCGAATGAAGTAAATAAGGTGTCCACTGTCTCCACTAACTCTCGGATTTGAACAACTTTTGTACGAATCCCTAAAAAATGGTGCATCATCCCTTTGCTATTAAGTCCAGCCATTGTTCCCCACCTCCTAACATTCCTTACTATAGGCTATGTAAAAAAGGGGCAAACGCTGTAGGCAGAAGCATAGATACCGACCATTTTCTCCAGGCTACACTCAACCATGCCTTCTTAGTTGTAAATATCAGGACGGCGATCAGTAAATACCGGAATCTTAGAACGAACCTGATCGACAATATCCAAATCGATCTCAGCAGTTAGAATCATTTCTTCTTCACCAGCTTCAGCAATCACTTCTCCCCATGGATCAATCACCATAGAGTGACCGAAGAAGCTACTCGCAGAATCGCTTCCTACTCGATTGCAAGCAACGACATACATTTGATTTTCAATCGCTCGGGCAATCAATAGGGCGCGCCAATGAGCCAGTCTCGGGTTTGGCCACTGAGCACATACGAACAAGACCTTTGCTCCCTTAACTGCATGCAGACGAATCCATTCCGGGAAACGAATATCATAGCAAATAACCGCTCCCACCTTCTGATCGTCCATTTGATACAAGCCCAGTTGATCACCTGATTGCAGGAACTGGTGTTCATTCATTAGCTTGAATAAATGGGCTTTTGAATAAGAGCCAACCAAATTTCCCTGCTTATCAAACACATAGGAGGTATTATAGACCCCATTTTCCTTATGTTCAGCAATAGAGCCACCATATACATAGCTATGTAGTGATCGAGCAAGTTCCTTTAAAAACATCTGGGCATTCTTCCCTTGCTCATCCGCAATCTCGTCTAGGCGCTCCAAATCATAGGCAGTATCCCATAATTCGGGTAGCAATAATGCATCAATCCCTTTGCCTGATTCGCGTAAATTTTCGGTCATTTTGTTTACCTTTTCTCTGTTTGCCTCTGGATTTCCTAGCACGACATCCATTTGGATTAAAGCTATTCTCCACTTGTTACTCATTACGTATTCCTCCCATCCCCCGCATCTTTATCACCATTATAGTAGTGGAATTTTGTCAAAAAAGAAAGAGGAGCGGATACAGCTCCTCCCTTTCATGCATAGCATACTAGTAGTTACTAAGTACGGCGATGTTGTTCTAAAGCTCTGACCCGACGATTTAAATCTCTATACCTTTCATTTAGTCTCCGTACCTCACGCTCTAAACGTGCGATTCTGCGTTCCTCATCCACATTAGGTAATGGAGGCCCTTGATTAGGAATGAAAAGAGTTTGACCGACGTACAGCTCATATGGTGGATGTAGACGATTCACACGAATAAGTACATCGATAGGCACTCCAAATCGTTGAGCAATAGCATATAGTCTATCCCCAAGTTGAACAGTATAATTCATACGTACCAGCTCCCTAAAGAAAGTTACCTTCTATTAGTACCGTATGCCCGTTTTGGTTGAGAGGAGATAAACGAATACCCATTTTTTAAAAGGTAGGCATCAACCTATGACCTGACAAGAATGGAAGGTAAAAGCTCCTTTATTTCTTCATTGTATCGCAACCCTTACTCCTCTTTTGTACCTCTCTCGGAACGGGCATCCTCTCCTTTTCTTCTGATGCTGACCCTGTCCTTACTTGTCTTCTAAATCGATGCACAAAAAGACCTTGCGTTCGCTACTGGTAGCGTTGCAAGGTCTTTTCCGTTTCTATGCGCTCAAATACTACATATTGATTTAGAATACTAATTTTTTCTTATTTAAAAACGGGATCTGCATACTTCGCGAGCTTCTCAGCAGAATCCTTATCTACATCAGCATGTAGGCTGTTGCCGTGTGAATCCATTGTGACTATAGCTGCAAAGCCTTTAACACGTAAATGCCACATTGCTTCTGGAATACCAAATTCCAAGTAGTCCACGCCTTCTACCTGCTCGATACAATCCGCGTAGTATTGCGCAGCTCCACCAATGGCATTTAAGTATACGCCACCATGCTCTTGTAAGGCTTTCAATGTTTTAGGACCCATACCACCTTTTCCCATTACCGCTCGAATTCCGAATTTTTTCATGATGTCGCCTTGATATGGCTCCTCACGAATACTAGTGGTAGGCCCTGCTGCTTTGACATGATAGTTCCCTTCTTCATCTTTTAGCATAACTGGACCACAGTGATAGATAATGCCACCATTTAAGTCAATTGGACAATCATGATCGATTAAGTATTTATGCAAGGCATCGCGGCCGGTATGCATCATACCATTAATAGTGACCACATCACCCACTTTAAGACTGCGAATCTGTTCTTCTGTTATTGGTGCCTCCAATACAACCTCACGACGCTCTGTTTGTTCCTTGCTTGCGGAAGTCATGTCCATTTCCACATGATTTTCTTCTGTGTATAAATAACGGATGATTTCTCCAGTTTCTGGGTTAATATGCACCCCTTGACGTCGGAATGCCCAGCAGTTATAAGCTACAGAGACGAAAAAGCTAGCTGGCAAGCGATTTTCTACACCAATTTTACAGCCAAGTAGGGTTGTATTTCCGCCGAAACCCATGGTTCCGATCCCCAGTTCATTTGCCGTTTGCATAATATAGTCTTCCAATTCAGCTAACGCAGGAATCGGATTGGAATCATCTGCGCTGCGGAACAATTGATGCTTGGCAAGTGAGTAGCCACTTGTACGGTCTCCGCCAATACCTACCCCGATAAAGCCAGCGCTACAGCCTTGACCTTGTGCCTGATAGACAGCATGCAGGATGCATTTGCGGATGCCATCCAGGTCACGACCAGCTTTTCCTAAGTGGGGAAGCTCACAGGGAAGAGAATATTGTATGTTTTTATTTTCACAGCCGCCACCTTTAAGAATTAACTTCACTTCGGCGTAATCCTCTTCCCATTGTTCAAAATGAACAACAGGTGTGCCAGGTCCAATATTATCTCCAGAGTTGGCACCCGTTAACGAGTCTACAGAGTTCGTACGTAATTTACCAGTACGTGTCGCTTCTGCAATCGCTTCCAGAATCGCTTTCTTCATCGCGATCTGATTAACTCCTACCGGTGTCTTAATTTCAAATGTAGGCATTCCTGTATCCTGACAAATTGGGGAAACATTTTCTTCAGCCATCTTAATGTTTTGCGCAATGGTAGTGAGCGATAAAGCAGCACGCGTGCCAGCATCCTCTCTTTTTTTCGCAGCGTTAATGGCATGACGAACATCTGGCGGCAAGTTAGTGGAGGTCTCCACAATCAACTGCAACATGCTATCTTTGAACTTATCCATGATGGAAGTCGCCTCTCTTTTCAAAAAAGAATAAATACTCTACACAACGATCATAATTATAGCATAGCAAAAAAATAGGTGCGACACTTCCAATTGTGCGTTTTTTCTCAGCCGACTCAGATACAGCCCTCCCTATACCTGTCATCTTAGCTGTGATATCATGAAGATACTTTTTTGACGGAAAAAACGGAAGAGGAGTAGGGTTGATATGCATTATTTTCAGATGACGTTGCCTGCTACACTGACCGGATTGGCAGTAGTTTTATTCGTTGGCTTACTCCGTTTGCAGTGGCCTTTTCGCTACTATTACAGAACGTTGTTATGCAAGCGAAACCCCGAGCGTATGCAAACGATCCTGGAGGCTTCTTATCTAAAAAACAAAAAGCGCTCAGTAGCGCTATTCGACAAATCAAGTCAACAGCTACTGCAAGGGAAGTACGATACAGCTGAATCATATGTTACGCAGGCTATTATCTTGTGTAAAGAATCACCCACATTATTTCATCGTGCTCTCTTACAGCATCTTTTTTACAATTTGGCTGTTGCCTGCTATTATCGGGGACGATATCGGGATGCTCTGCAAATTGGCATACATCTATATAAGAGAGATCCGCGCATGCACAGTGCTCTGGGCGTCATTATTTGCTGTCAAGCTCGAATGGGGGACCTTCCAGCTGCTAAGCACGCCTTATCATTATTACAGCGAAGACGAATCCGCCCTGCTTTGCAGTATTTTTGTTTAGCTGAAATAGAAGCCGCAGCAGGACGTTATACACATGCAGTCGAGCATATTGAAAAAATCAGGAACTACGCATATTCTCAAACACTGTTTCTCCGTAAAGAAGAACTTGACTTGCGTCTACAAGAATGGACAAAAGCAGCTTCTCATGCAGGATGATCCGGTGAGGTTTTTACTTGTGGGCTAGGAGCCATTACCCTTCAGCTCACAAGTTTTTTTATATTTTTTTGTTAAGGAAAAAATTGGACACTTCTCCGATAAGATTTTTAAAGATATTTATTAAAAAAACTTGGTATTAAATGTGAATAATTTCACAACATAATCTTCTATTTTTTGTATAATGAATTTGCAAGTGAAAAGAAGAAAGAATCGGGTACATTCCGATTGTCTCTTCGAAAACAATTAAGAGGAGTGAATTGTATGAAACTAAAAAGAATCTGCAAATGTCTTACAATTTCAGCCGTCTTATCCCAGCTCGCGGTCTATCCAGTAACATCTTATGCAGTCAGCAACACAGAACAAAAGACTGACAATAAGAAAATAGCGGAAGAAAAAAGCAATATGATAAGAAATGATTTACTAGGAAATGCTCATAAATCCTCTGTCAAATCTGCCTACTCTTCCAACGTTACTAACGTTGACGAACAGATGGACAAAATTTCTGATTTTTATTATCAAAATAAACTTGCATGGAAAGAAATCTCTACTTACTTTATTGCAAACCGATTAAAAGAAAAAAAGACTACTATGTCCTTAGATCTTAACGCCTCTGATATAAATAACGTAACATATAATGACTTACAACCAGAATATATAGGTGAAAACGAATTTAAAAATACAACCGATCAGGATCAAACATTTACGACAGCATCCTATTCTCATTCAGTTACAAACACTGTAAGTTCTACTGTTACAAATGGATTTAAAATCGGAGGTAGTGGAGATACTATTTTCAAAATTCCTATTTTATTAAAAGATGGAATAAAGCTGAGTGCAGAATTCAATTCCGCTACGAGTACAACGAACACAACTACAGATACGAAGACGCTTACAGCATCTCCTCAAAACATCAAGGTACCAGCAGGTAAAACCTATAAGGTGGTAGTAAATCTATACAAGAAAAGCTTCACTGGAGATATAGACTTCACTGGTAAAGCAACCAATGTAAATTCAAAATTAAGAGTAAATGCATCATATGTTGGCCCTGGATTCCCTCGACTGGATAAAGAGTACTCCTTCACCTATGCGACAGCAGACATGTTAAAAGATTTAACGAATGATCAACGAAATCAAATTACTGGAATCTCCTTTGATAATAAGAAGAATTTAACACTTAATGGTAAAGCAAAAATAGAGGGTATTTTTGGAAGTAAATTACAAGTGAGTGTATATGATGTTACAAATAATGCTTATAGATTAGTGCAAGTATTCTAGTAAAACCCGCCTCTTCATTGAGTATAAATGTACATTCATCTTTAGATATAAAGTAAGAAAATGTTAATCATATAAAAAACCAGTTGTATCATGAGCCTTACTTGATATAATTGGTTTTTATTTTGTTAACAGTCTATTTATGAATGGAGGTCTGCCAGCATTTTAACGAAAATATACGCTAAGCCCAATCATGACCTGCTAAGCGCGTTTTATCATACGCTAAGCATGGTTCGGGGCAGTTCATCCGGGATCGCCGGTCATTCAATCTTCTGCTCTTTAAATGGCCAGTAGCCTCGCTTTCAGCCCCTCCTAATTCGCGTATTAGTCTTTCTCCCTTTCCTCGTCAAAATAAGAGTACTTGGCAACGACTGAAACTTTAAAACATGAAAAAATGCCCGTTCGCGTCATTTTCTCAGCCTATAAAACCCGATTCACTTGAAGAATCGGGTCAGACTGTGGACAAGGGTTTTTGTTTTCCTACTATGCATTCGTCATCTATTATTTTTACAGCCCTATAGCTAAGAGCTTTCTTTGTTACTAGGTCATCTCTTCATGAATTCAAGCCAAGCGCTGCTCCGTGTATTGAGACAATATCTCCACGATTTCCTGGAGGAATTGCGGAATATTACCTTGTAGAATCGGACCATGCCCTGTCGCCAATATTTCAATGGGCCACTGTAGTAATGACTTGGTTGCTTCTAGAAATCCCATAACCTGATCGATATCAGGACAACGTTGTAACCAGGCCACGAAATAAAAAATAAGTTCTTTTCGACATTTCTCCTGATAACCGATCACCTGCTCAATGTCCATACCAAAAAAATGAAGGTGATCGCCAATAAAACAAATATTTGTTTCGGAATCAAAAAAAGCTACTGAGCCCTCTGTATAAGTTGGTAAGTTCACAAATGAAAACAGCCCAATCTGCCCTTTTTCTCCTGTAAAGGAATGACCGAATAACGTTTGCGAAAAATCATCTAGTTCAAAAAAATCATGCAGGTGAATCCAATTTTGGCTGGTGGCAAACAACTCCACATTTCCAATATGATCAGGCAAACGATGGGTACATAGCACATCTTCCACTTTATCTGAAGTGGCACCAATATCCTCAAGTGCTTGCTGAAAATACGAACGATGCTTTTTAAGATTTGTATCAATTAAATAAAACCGTCCATTTCGTTCCACTACATAATTATTGATGTAACTTTTCCATGAGTCTTCATAAGTGATAATCGTCCAAACACCGGGAGCAATTTGGCAGGTGACATTGGTCAAATTCCCATCTCTCCTCTCCGTGAACCGTTATGTAACATCTATCGTAAATACGATATCCTCCGTTATTTCCTTCTTATATTCCTATTATACAACATTTTTCACGAAAAGATTGCGAAAAAGCATGATTACAATCGTTTTTCTTCCAAATTCCGGACATCTGTAAAAATGTTGTCAGAAATCAACAAGGGTTATTTCAATATTTATAAAAATAGTTTATCAAAAAAATATTGTAAATATTCAGAATATACTTTATACTGAGCATGTCTTACAAAAACAAAACATAAAGGAGGTACTACTTATGAAAATTCAGGCTAAAAAAATGGAGAAAGTCGCTCCTACCCTTGCTAACACTTGCGTTTAATGTAAGACTAGTTCATTTTCATAAACTGCCTTATTAATCAAATTGACAACAGAAAGGAGGTACTTCCTTATGAAAATCCAAGCTAAAAAAATGGAGAAAGTCGCTCCTACTCTTGCTAACACTTGCGTTTAATGTAGTCAAAAATGCATTACATATTGCCCCGAGCTAACTGTAAAAAAGATGGTTGAGCCATTCTCTGGCCACCATCTTTTTTATCATATTCTTTTATTGAATTTGATTTTTTGCTTTCATAACCTCGGTAACTAAAATAACACCATGCGAAAAAGTTGTTCCGCCTCCATACGCTCCAGAGACGCCTACTGTTTCTGCAATCTCCTGCTGGCTAGCACCCTCAGCTAAGGCAGCCTCCATATGATAGACAATACAGTGCTCATTACCTGCATATAAAGAAATTCCAAGGGCCATTAAGTGCTTCTGTTTGCTATCCATCGCACCGGAAGCAAAACAAGCGCTCGTAAATTGATTGTAGGCTTGCAATACATTTGGCATCATTTGTCCAAATGTCTGTAGGCCATCCCGATATTGTTCTGCTAATAAATGTTCTGCCATGTTAACGCCTCCTCTATCATCCAGATCATGCTTATGTTTCCACCTTCTTCTTACATTCATGTATTCTTTTTTTCATGAATCGGGTAATACTACTCCTAACCAACCATTAGGAGAAAGGAATGAGCATGATTGATCCGTCTGGGCTATGCCTGCATCAGTATGGCAACCAAGAACAATCCAAATAAAAAAACTACATTGGGACAACTGGCTAAGCTTTCTCCTCCTGACCAGTTAAAAAAACTACGAAAAATCATGCAAACTAATTTTTTTAATCTCTTAGATCTGTTGAAATACAACGTGGAGCATGGCATATTTCTATACCGATTACCTTCTGAATTTGTGCCTTTTGCTACACATTCTGTTGCAGAGCAATGGGATTGGGCAAAGGAATTTACTTGGGATTTTAATAAGGTAGGAGAATATATTCGTGCGCATGGCATACGAATGACCGCCCATCCAGGTCATTACAGCATTTTAAATACACCGTCTAAAAAAGTTCTGGAGAGCACCATTAAGGATTTTTATTATCATGCCTCTGTCTTTGATTTAATGGGCCTCGATAAAAACTCCGTGTTAGTCACGCATGTAGGGGGCGTTTATGATGATAAAGAAAGCTCACTTAATCGGTTTGAAGAGAATTTTTTACAGCTACCGGAGAAAATAAAAAAGCGCCTCGTCGTAGAAAATGACGATACCTCTTTTACTATGCGCGAAGTCTTACATTTATGTGAGCGTATTAAGATACCTATGGTACTCGATATCCATCATCATCGCTGTCTTCATAATGGGGAGGATTTAGCTGAATACTTACCGCGTATCATCAAAACTTGGGGAGCTCGGACTGTTAAAATGCACTTTTCTACACCTAAATCTGATAAAGAGTATCGCAGTCACGCAGATGATATTTTGTATGAGGACTTTATGTCATATCTCCCTCTATTAGAGAACTATAATGTGGATATTATGCTTGAATGTAAAAATAAGGATGAAGCTCTTTTGAAACTGCGTAATGAAATGCTAGCCAATAATCAGACTCAAGAATCCATTTATCTATAAACCTATGTACAAAAATAAGCCCACAATCACGGGGATAGTGGGACCTAACTAGTATGAAACGTTTATGCTTGTTAGCGACTATTTTTGCCACCGACCACACTTACCGCTGCATGCGCCGCCACATTTACCTCCGCATTTACATCCGCTATCTTTGTAAGGCTCTACATAATGGGAAGGACTAGAAGCTGAACAACTGGATTCGGAGAAAGAATGAGAGGCAGAATGTGAGCTACATGAATCACTTGGATGATAGTTGCAGGCATAACATTTTTGGTAGTAATAATTCATTTTTTTCTTGTGATGCTTATACATTTGATAATATTTGTGGTAGTGCCTTGGAGATCTTCTATGGCGCATGCATTTATCCTCATAGCCCATCATTTTTTCATAATGGAAATGATACTTAAAGATATAGATCTCTATTTTGGGCTGTACCATGGGGGCAGTAGGTCTTTGTCTAGGCGGTCTGGGCATTGGGTGCATTGGTTTCATAGGCCTTGCAGGCATTCTGCGATACTCCTTTTTTGGTGCTGGCTTTACTGGCATCATTTCCCTAGACGGATATTTTTCCCTGGCAGGCATATATATGCTACTACTTTCCATTCGATTAACCCCATCCTTTCATTATTACATGACATATAGCATGGTATGATAAATAACCAGTATATGCACCCCTGACCAATGCCCAATTTGGGTGAAGAACCGCGCCCAAACCTATTTATACAAACACTCTTATTGACACTCAAGCTATCCATTTGACATAATAACGATATTACGAAAAGCGAGGAATAGCGAATGAGGGTAACATGCCAATATACATGTGACATGTCAACTATATATCAGGGTAACAAGGGGTTAGGAATTCGTTCCTAGCCCCTTTTATTTTCGCTCTCTGCTCTGCTAAAGGAGGAAAATTATCATGTCCATTCAACACGCACTAGCATTAGACGGTACTTCTCTTTCAATTGAACAGGTTGTTATGGTAGCTCGTAAGCATCATCCTATTTCTCTTTCTTCTGATGCTGTGGCCAAAGTACTCCACTCTCGTGAAATGGTAGAAGAAATAATCCGTGAAGAAAATGTCGTATATGGAATCACTACAGGGTTTGGTAAATTTTCAGACGTTATGATCTCTCAGGAAGATGTTAGCCATTTACAGGAAAATTTAATTATGAGTCATGCTTGCGGAATGGGAGAGCCTTATCCTACCGAGGTGGTTCGTGCCATGATGATCCTTAGAATCAATGCTTTATCCCAAGGTTTTTCAGGCATTCATTTAAAGACCCTTCAATTGTTAGTAGAGATGTGCAATCGTGGTGTTCATCCCATTATTCCTCAGCAGGGCTCTTTAGGCGCTAGTGGTGATTTGGCTCCCTTAGCACACATGGTATTGGTGATGCTAGGTAAGGGAGAAGCCGAATATCAAGGAAAACGGATGTCAGGAAAGGATGCTTTGCAAAAAGCTAATCTGACTCCCGTTCGTCTAGGAGCCAAAGAGGGATTAGCATTAATAAATGGGACACAGGCAATGACCGCTCTCTTATGTCTTGCTCTTTATGATGCACGTTCTCTTATGGAAAATGCTGAAGTTATTGCTTCGTTAACAGTGGAAGCACTTCACGGAATTCCCAAAGCATACGATGCTCAATTGCATGCTGTACGGCCTCATCCAGGTCAGCAAGAGTCTGCGCGACGGATGTTACAACATCTAGCAAATAGTGAACGCACAACCGAACAAGGAGAAATTCGGGTACAGGATGCCTACAGTCTGCGTTGTATCCCGCAAGTACATGGGGCTACTCGTGATACACTGGAGTATGTTTGGCAAACAGTAACACGTGAATGCAACAGTGTCACAGATAATCCAATCCTATTTTCTGAAACGGGAGATGTCATTTCAGGAGGTAATTTCCATGGTCAACCGATGGCGTTGGTAGCCGATTTTTTAGCCATTGCTATGTCTGAGTTAGCTAATATTTCGGAGCGCCGGACAGAGCGTCTCGTTAACCCTCAGCTCAGTAACCTACCAGCATTTCTAACACCTAATGGCGGCTTACATTCTGGATTTATGATCGCCCAATATGTAGCTGCTTCGATCGTTTCTGAGAACAAGGTACTATGTCACCCTGCTTCTGTTGATTCTATCCCGTCCTCTGCCAATCAGGAGGATCATGTCAGTATGGGAACGACCGCAGCGCGTAAGCTTCGTACCGTTTTAGCCAATGTACGTAAAGTTTTAGCTATTGAATATATTTGTGCTGGCCAAGCAATTGAATTCTCAACTGGAAAACTGGGAGAAGGAACATCAAGAGCCTATCAACGTCTGCGTCGTGTAATACCAAAGCTTGAGGAGGATCGAGAACTGCATATAGATTTAGCTTTAGCAGAACAAATCCTCCAAGAAGATATCATATCTACCAACTAAATTGTAAAATAACGCACTCAAAAAAGGCACAGATGTCAGGAACATCCTCTGTGCCTTCCTGCATTTATCGTTATAGCTGTATCTTATTTCATAAGAAAACGAATTCGCTCTGTATATTGATTCCAATGAGCAAGGATTCGATTTGCATTTTCTGTGCGATTTTTAATGATTTGTTTCATGGATTCATTCGGAATTCTTTGGGGGTAGCATTTCAGAACAAAAATATTTTGCTTAGGACCAGCCTTCATCCCTTCTCCTCCTTTTTATCAGTATATGGAGAACCAACAAAATGTAAACGTTACAAGGCCAAAATAAAAAAGCCCTATCGCTTAGGACTTTCTATCTGTATGCTTTGATCCACTAAGTGTCGCGGCAATTTGTATATTATTTTCTTCTACAACACGGGATGCCATAAGATTAAAGCCCTGAATGATATCTTTAGCAGTCTTTTGTCGTTTTTGATTGATTTCATTTTGGGTTAAGGATACGATTCTTCGTAGGTCTGTGTCATCTTGATAAGAGGTGGTCATCTGAGCTCTCCTCCTTCTTAGGAAATCCAGTGCTTTGCAGTAAAAGACATAGAACATGTATCAATCTGAACAGTAATTTATTATCAATTATATCATGAATTGTCAAGTCTACCGCTTTTTTGTTCCGGTCTCGATGAAAATGAAGATTATACACCCACAGCTCATTATTCCCCATTCTCATCAGATAAGAAGCAATATAATAGTTTTTCCGAGGTTCGTTGAAAAGAGGGTCAATAGATTTGGTTTTAACAACCTGCACAGCCGCCCACGTAGCATGTTCCTTGGAGTCCATGCTGATCATCCCTAGACTATGACCACTTGTGCCCTCATCAGCAATTTTTATTAGGTGTCCTCCTTCTACCTTATAAATCGTAAAGTCTGCAATTAATTTCAAGTCAGAAACGGAAAACCGGCCATTTCGATATCGGTATAAAATAGTGATTAGCCGGTCAAGTAAATCCGCCATGTATTCAGAGGATAAGTTTGCCTCTCTTAGTTCATCATATAGCTGATGAAGAGATTGATCTGCTTTGGTAATAATCGAGTTTATAACCTCTTTTTGCCGTAATAATTCTGCTTCTAGCTCATTGTTTTGTTTTAAAAGATGGGATTCTTTTTCCTCATACCTTGCTTGATGAGCAAATGTAAAGCTATCAAATTCGTTTTTTAGTCTTTCAAACGTTTTGTTTAATTCTTCTTCTCCATTTAGAGAATGATTGACAACATATAACAAGCCTTTAAAGGAGAAATCCGAAAACAAAAAGCTCCCTGTAAAAAGATCATACTCTCTTCTTTTTAAAAACCGATACGCTCCTATATGAAAATGAGTACTATCTAGCTGCGTCATTAACCAAAGGTATCTACTTAATGAAACAAATAAAATTAGCCCTGATATTCCAAAGCCTACTACAGATGACACTCCCCAATAGGGAACTGCAAAAGGAATTCCAATAATACCAACACTCGGTATTACTGAGCTTAGCGATTTAACAATTCCTTCCGAGTCCAAATTCTTCACGGCTTCCATCATTCTTCTAACATCTGGAACAAGCTTTAATACCAGTGGTATCATCCAGCCTTGGTTCTGAGTATCCTCATAGCTTTTACGGAACCTATGCATAACGGGATCGAAATTTTCAGATAGTCTGATGAGTGAATTATGATAATTGGTACCTATTGTTTGTTTGATACCCATTTTTCTCAGCCTGCAATGGCTGACTCACCTCCTATGGGTGGAATATTTGTTGCGTACTATCCCATAGGTGCTATTTCTTCACGTTAGCTATTTTACTTATTCTGCTTCTTTTCCCTTTTCCCTAGTATTTTTTGGTATTTATTTTATTTTTTAAGTCTCATACAAAAAAAAACCCAATCCCTAGCAGTGTTCGCTTCAGGGATTAGGCTTCTCTTTGTTGCTAGATATCCTTCGTAATATCTAATGAATCGTAAAACTGTTGAGTTGCATTCCGACGTTCCCTACGCATTTTTATTCGCTGTGGTGCCGTCTGGTAGAGATAAATTTCTTCTTCCGTCTCTGGAATGATTGGTGGTACAGGAGTTGGTTTTCCATCTTCATCTAAAGCGACAAAAGTGACAAACGAAGTAGCGGTTAATTGACGTTCCCCAGTTTGCAAATTCTCGCTGATGATTTTAACAAAGACTTCAATGGACGTACGCCCCGTCGAAGTAACGAATGCGTCCACACATACTGAGAAGCCCAGCTTTGCGGGTACGATAAAGTCAACCGAATCAATCGAAGCTGTTACAACTGGCTTGCGAGAATGGCGCATTGCCGCAATCGCGCTCACTTCATCAACATAAGACATAATTGTCCCGCCAAAAATGGTACCATGATGATTGGTATCTGAAGGTAAGATAAGCGATGCTTTCACCGTACGTGATTCTTTGACCGTCTTTCCTTTTAACTCCATGTCCATAGCAGTTTCTCCCTCTCTAGCTGTACTGATATATGGCTTCGATAACCGCCTGATAAGCTTCTTCACCAAAAGAGCGTTCGATAAGCTCTCGGCCCCAGATATAAGCAGGCTGATATCCTTCTAATGAAAAAAGGTGTTCTTCAATGTGCGTTGCTTGTTTACGTTTTTCCTTGTTAGCACAGTAGAATATGTCCAAATATTCATGTCCCCAGCGTGAAAAGGCTGCTGTCTCTTCCGTTAAAGCAGTTATTAGGATGTGTTCATTGTCCATCATCACTAAATCAATCGGGTATAGCTGACAGCTAAACGGTTTGATGGAATGCACATCCTTTTGCTCGCGCAGCCCATGAGCATGCAGCAAACAGCAGCGCTGTCCATCTACTTGTCCGTAGAATAGACAGGAGCCTTTTTCCATACGTACAACTCCTGGTTCAGCCGATTCAAAGCAACCATGCTCCATAACCCTTTGTTGTGATCGACCGTTCAGATAGGCGACAGCAACAGAGCGACTTTCTGCTTCAATAATGGAAAGCTGCCAGTCCTGTACAGCATACGGTTGTCCATTCTCACAACACGTTTCACGATGAACAATATGACAATTGAAGCAATCTAGGTGACACGGCCTTTGCAGGGCATCTACATCAATGTAGAAATGCCCTTTTTGCACAAGGCGGTTTTTCTTCCTCTTTACATATTTATGCAAATGGTACGATTCTTTCTGAGACATCCGCTCAGTCGTACCGTAATATCCGTAGGTTTCAACATTTCTCATTTTGCTAGAACAAGCTCCGCCTCTGTACCGAAAATACGTACTAGTTGTTCTTCACTCACACCAAGATCTTGTTCGTCCGCTGGGATTTCCATTAAAAGCTCTACCTCATCGTCATCTTCTAAGAAGCGAAGGGCCAAATCTTTTTCCTCGAACTCATTATCGACTAAACTCACCCCTAGCAAAGTCCCACGAAAGGTAGTTACTACCTCGTCTTCTTGCTCGTCGCCTTCCCAGTCTGTATATGTTATCAGCACTTGTTGATTTACATATGCTTTTTCTAGTATTTCCATTAGGGCAGCATGGTTATGAATATCCATAGTTACCTCCTTATTAATCTGAGAGAGTAGCACTTTATCTGTTAGCTTACCCGCTATAGCACTCTTTTGAAAAGCCTTTTTTATTTGTAAACGTTTCCTTTTTTCGACTTTACTTTTTTACCGCGTGAAAAATCATACGCGGAGAGCTTCCCTTGTCGTAAGGTTTAAAGGCATAGTCACCAAAGACCTGAATCTGGATAAATCCAGCGTCCTCTAGCATTCCCATCATCTGTTCTAATTCAAATAATCTTACCTGTTCCTGATAGATTCGCGGCTCTCTCGCTTCAACGTCGTGGATTGTAATCTCTTTTTTTACAAAACCATCTTCAAGACGACGACGTTCTGTAATCAATAAGCCATTTGCTTCTCGTTCAGATTCTGGAACCAGATGTGCTTTTACATAGCTTGGGTTAAGGTAATCAATCACAACTTCTCCACCCGAGCGTAAAGCTTTCGCCATATTTTTAATAACCTTAGCACTCTCTTGATCATCAGAGAAATATCCAAAGCTTGTAAATAAATTAACAACAATATCAAATTCCGACTCAAACGGAATATCTCTCATATCATATTGATAATACGTAACCTGCTTTTGGTCATTAAGTAGCTCTGCCTGCTCTAACAGCACAGAAGATAAATCAACTCCCACTACCTCATAACCACGTTTAGCAATAGCTCGCGAGTGTCGACCGCTTCCACAGCACAAGTCTAGAACTCTTCCCTCACTCTTAATAGGTAAACGTTCCAATAGATTATGTATTTCTTGATCCGCAGAAGCCTCGTCTCGATGCTGATATACCAGCAGATAGTCTTCTCGGAAGCTTTTTTCAAACCAAGCGTCTCCCATGCTCTCTACCCCTTTGATTCTCATTTCGTCTGTTACATTTGTAACTACTTCGGTTATTATATCATACCCCGGTTCGTAGATTTTACATTTACCGGTTTGCAGAAAACTTTAGGTTTACGTTCTTCCATTGCAAGTAACCCCTTACTCCTAGATGATCGAAGCCTAAAGCAGGATCAATCTAAATCAATATAGCAAAACGACGGCTTTGCTTATTATGTTCAGCAAAGCCGTCGGAACAACTAGCGTCGGTAATGACGAGCTGTATTAATTTTATCAGACAAACGTGCTAATACAACCTCTACAGAGTTGATATCATCCATCACGTCGTATTCATTGATATTAACACGCAATACCGGACAAGATGTAAAATTAGTAATCCACTCGTCATACCTAGCATACAGATCCTTCCAGTAACTAAGCGGAGTTTGTTGTTCCATTGGTCGACCGCGTTCCTGAATGCGATCAATGATATCCTCAAAGCTACCCTCTAAAGAAATCAGCACATCTGGATGCGGAAAATAAGGTGTCATCACCATTGCTTCAAATAATTGAGTATACGTCTGATAATCCTCATCTGTCATATTTCCCTGATCATGCAGCATCTTAGCAAAGATGCCTGTATCTTCATAAATAGAACGGTCCTGCACAAATCCACCACCGTAGTCAAAGATACGTTTTTGTTCCTTAAAGCGTTCAGCAAGGAAAAAGATTTGTAAATGAAAGCCCCACCGCGATAAATCATCATAAAATCGATCCAAATAAGGATTATTGTCTACTTTTTCATAAGAAACACGGAATCCAAGCAAACCAGCTAGCGCTTTCGTAAACGTTGATTTGCCTACACCCACCATTCCAGCAATGGTAATAACCGCATCACTTGGAATTTGATACTTTTCACGCAATTCATTTGTTTGAAAAACCGACATGATATACTCCTTATCGCTGTTTAGTTAGATTGTTAGGTAAAAATTGTGCGACACGCTTTATAACATAGTCCAAATCTTCTGGGTGGTGTACATAATCTAATTGATCACATTCGATAGTCAATACAGGGATTGTTGGATGCATCAATTGAAATTGGTGCATAAATTCCTCATAATCCGAGATCAAATTCTCCATATAAGACCGTTCAATCATTTGTTCCATCCCTCGACCACGTATTGCAATCCGTTGCATCGCCGTTTCGACAGAAGCTTTTAAATAAATAACTAAATTAGCTTGAGGAATATCACTAGTCAGGATGCCATAAATTTGCTGGTACTTTGGCAAATTATCTTCACTCAATGTCCGTTTAGCAAATATTGTATTCTTAAAAATATTATAATCAGCCACAACAGAGTACCCATTATGTAGCCGTTTTGCTATATCTTGTAATTGTTTATAGCGATTGCAAAGAAAGAACATCTCAGTCTGGAAGCTCCATTCCGAAATATTCTCGTAGAACTTGTCCAAAAATGGATTCTCGTACACAATCTCTTCCAAAAGCTCCAAGCCCCACTGCTTGCTAATCGCCTTTGACAAAGAGGTTTTCCCTACCCCAATCGGGCCTTCCACTGTAATAAAAATGGATTTCATGCGTATCTGTACCCCTCCCAGTAAGACCAAAACGAATATCATTTTACCATGTGGAACGATCATTTGTCGAAAGGAAAAACATACTGAAGTAGGCAGCCAATTATTATACACACAATTCCGATATGTTATGATGTAATTAACAAGAAACAATGAAAATAAAGCCACAGGGAGGAATCGTACATGCGTGTTGCTCAAACCATGGCTGATTTAATCGGTCACACTCCGATAGTCCAGCTGCAACGATTGATAAGTCAAGACATGGCACAGGTCTTTGTAAAATTAGAAAAATACAACCCGAGCGGCAGTGTTAAAGACCGAGCGGCCTACCATATGCTTGTACAAGCAGAAAAGGCAGGCAAGCTTTTAGTCGGTTCTACCGTCATTGAACCAACCAGCGGCAATACAGGCATCGGTTTAGCAATGGCATGTGCCGCTAAAGGATACCGTTGCATAATTGTTATGCCAGATACAATGACCCGCGAACGCATTCAACTGTTACGTGCATATGGAGCTGAGGTCATTCTCACCCCTGGCGACGAAAAAATGCCGGGTGCCATTCGCAAAGCTACGGAATTAGCCGCTAGTATTTCAAACTGCTTTATGCCTATGCAGTTCGAGAATGCCTCAAATCCAGATATTCATCGGCATACCACTGCTTTAGAAATAATCGAACAGATGGGAAGCTCACTTGATGGATTTGTGGCAACGGCAGGTACAGGCGGAACCATTACTGGATGCGGTGAGGTATTACGTCAGCATTACAAAGATCTGCACATAGCTGTAGTAGAACCATCTGGATCACCAGTATTAGCAGGTGGAAAGCCAGGTCCCCATCAAATTGTAGGCACAAGTCCAGGCTTTATTCCTCCCATTCTGAATCAGCAAGTATACGATGAAATCATTCATATAACCGATGAGCAAGCTATTGAAACAACACGCAAGCTTGCTTCACAGGAGGCAATCCTAGTCGGACCCTCTTCCGGTGCAGCAGTTTATGCAGCCTTGCAGGTAGCCAAACAATTAGGCCCCGAAAAAAAAGTACTTGCTATTTGTGCAGACAGTGGAGAACGCTATCTGTCTAGTAATTTATTTTCATTCCTACCATAAATTTAGGTTATATAAACATGTCACTGTACATACAAAAAGATCATGCGAGACGATATCCGCACGATCTTTTTTGTTACTAAAAAGTCAGGTAAAATATTCAATCTTAGCATCCGGAAAGAGCCGTGCAATCTCTTTTTGCATATGTGTCTTTAATGCATTGGCTTGAATATCAGGATAGACATACTTACCTTTCCCATACTTTCCCCATTTGTATTTTCGTTCTTCCTCATTCATGATTAATTTTGTTTTTGGGTATCTCTTTAGAATGAGGCCTTTAGCTATTTTCGTAAATCGGTGCTGTATCAATTCAAAAGTGATATCCTTTTTTGCTTCATCATCTAGTCGTGAGCTGAGACGTTCCAATAAATCTGTATATCCTGCTTCCCAGCCAGCAAACCAGTACAGTGGTGCAATAATAAAACCGAGCGGATAACCAGCCATAGAGACCTTTCCCGCTGCCTCAATTCGCTGTTCAAAGGAAGAGGTTCCCGGTTCAAAATTTCGTATGACATAATCTGCATTCATGCTAAACCGAAAACGAGTATGCTTGTTATGCTTTGCATCGAGTAAGGAGTCAACCTGATGGAACTTAGTCACGAAGCGCAAGCGCCCCAATGGCTGCTTTCCCATAAATTCAATCGCTTTTTTTAGATTTCCTGTTAGATGCTCAATATTGATCGGATCTGATGTACAAGCCGCTTCAAATCGAGTTATCTCTGGTACTCGCTCCTGAATATATGCTTCGGCCTTTGCTAAAATTTCGTCTGTATTAACATAGACACGAACATATGGCTTTGTACCTACATTTGTATTTAGATAGCAATAATGACAATGTGCAGCACACCCCGTCGCCAGAGGAAGCGCATATTCAGCAGACGGCTTTGACTGTTCGAATTTAAGCGTTTTTTTGACGCCAACCACCAAAGTACGTTTGGCATTGCGGTATTGTTGCAGTTCCGTATCCCCCGGAATTCCACGCACCTGATTGTGGCTTGTGGTCATTTTAATAGGAATATCGGATTTCTGGTATTTCTCATACAATTGTTTCCCAAGTGGAAAGGAAAGCGCATCTGGTTCAAAATAAACCAAATCAGGCTCAAAGTATCGAGTTGGGCCTGTTGGGCCATTCCCCCCTGTCTGATTTCCAAAGACCTGCTTTGCAGTGGATGGTCTTTCCAGCACCTGAGTAGTCATACTATCCCTCCTCTTACTACTAGCATTTCCGTGTTACATGCATCAGTAGCAAGGGGAATATTGGGTATTATAATTGCATCTCTTTTTTCATAGTATGAAGCACCTGCAATGCTCTGTCTTTTTCTCCAATAGGAACCTGGAGATTATAAATGAAGGTGGCTCCGCTCTTTTTGGACGTAATTCTACTTCGGATATGAGCCAGTTTTAATCTCTGCCGATAATCCTCAGCTGCTCTCGGTAAACCATACGACTGGTGTATACTTACCCATTTAACCCACATGAAGCATTACTCCTTCCTTAATTAACGAAAACGCTTACATCTATAGATATTGCTATTCAGGAGAAGGTAAAAAACCAGAATAGTTATTCTACTATCATATGCGTCCTGTCTAATAAAGCACCTCTCCCGTTAAAAATTATCTACATGATTTTGTGAAATCGCGATCAGCTAACGAGAGAGGTTTTCCATAAGAGGTAACTTAGAGTGGGAGCTGAACCCAGTGGTTTGTTGGCCCATGACCAGAGCCAAGATTTGGTGCCGTTTGAATAGCCATTACGATAAATTGCTGTGCGGTATGAAAAGCGGTTACAGCATCAGCTCCTTTAGCTAATTCGGCTGTAAGGCATGCTGAGAATGTACAACCTGTTCCATGAGTATGTCGAGTGTTAATTCGTTCATGCTCAACTTCATGAAAATATTGACCATCAAATAATAGATCAGTCAGTTGGTGATCAAGCATATGACCACCTTTCATTACTACGTGAGCTACTCCATATTCGTGGAGATATTTTGCTGCTTCCTTCATATCAGCTACATTTTGAATCGTTCTCCCTACTAAAACCTCAGCTTCCGGTAAATTAGGAGTAATCATATGAGCTTGGGGGAGAAGCTGAGTCAAAAGCGCTTGAATCGCTTCATCCTGAAGTAACTTGGCACCGCCTTTAGCCACCATAACCGGATCAATTACCAATTTAGTTGCCTGATGCTTGCGAAGTTGTTCCCCTACCGCTTGAATAATTGGAGCAGTAGCTAGCATGCCTGTCTTAACAGCATCAGCAGGCAAATCATCTAATACGACTCTGATTTGATCAGCAACAAACTCTGGGGTCATTACATGAACACCGTGAACACCCTGTGTATTTTGAGCGGTAATAGCAGTAAGAGCACTGGTGCCATAAACTCCTCTTTGATGGAAGGTTTTAAGATCAGCCTGTATTCCAGCTCCACCGCCACTATCGGAACCTGCAATTGTCATAGCTATAGATGGTTTCTTCACTCCGATCCCCCGCTCTATGTATCAATCTTCTGTCTATTCCCATTTAGTATAACAGAAGAAAGCTATACAACCCAACTGTCAGGTTTAGCCGCCTACTGATTTTCGTCGCTGCTTTCTCTTAATTTGGTACACGATCCAAGCCGGATGCTTGCGAGCCATTTTATAAAGAGACAACTGGCGTACAAATAATAAAAATAATAACGCTGTGACAAACAGAAGCAATACCATGCTAATCTGTCTTGTTGTTGCGAAAGGTAAAACAAATAAGACAGCTAATGGAGACAAAATAATAAGCGCCGCATTTGTAAAATGTTTTTCTCTTTTCCTTGCTTCTTCTGCTGTTATTTTTTTCTTGTAAGAACATTCGCGTTGCTGAACGGATAGGAGTAAGCGCCACTTGCCAGCCGTAGCTATTTCCAGACCAGCTCCTATATAAATAACGCCAAGCATGGCGTACATCCACCACTCTTTAACATGAAAAAAGATATGTATAAGCTTGCCGGAAATAAATAATAAATCAAATGATGTCAGAAAACCATAATAGGCATGGAACAGTAGGCTTAAAACCTGCCTTCGATGCTCATATGGTTGAATAGAAATCCAGATTCCCATAACAATCGTAATAAAATGCAAGGCAATCAAAGGATAGGTAACTCCTCTAGGATGAACAGGGTCTAGTTGCAATGTAAACCAAATAACAAAGATATGGAGCAATAAAATAGCCGTGTACATCGCTCTCGAATGAACAAATGGTATAGCAATAACGGGATGACTCTCTGGTTTAGTCTGTTTTTTGTCTGTTTCAGGGGGCAGGCTCTGCTTGATGAGGTTTACTTTCACACGGATTTACCTACTCTCTTTATATGATAATTATTTATAATAAAAGTAGGCGAAGATAGCTCTATTTTGCAAGTAATTTTTCTCCAGAAACCTGAATTTTCATTTATATCTGAAAATAAACAAGCAGCCGATTTCATTCGACCGCTTGTTGGCATTTGCCTTTAGTCTTCCATTGTAGATAAATCTCCGGTCGGTAGCCCCAGCTCCCACGCTTTAAGCACTCGACGCATGATTTTACCAGAACGGGTTTTTGGAAGCTTATCACGGAACTCAATCTCACGAGGTGCTGCATGTGCTGCTAATCCTTCTTTGACAAATCGCTTAATGTCATCCATCAGCTCATCACTGGCCTCATACCCGTCACGCAGAGCAATAAAGGCCTTAATTACTTCTCCACGCACAGGATCAGGTTTCCCAATAACTCCAGCTTCAGCAACAGCAGGGTGTTCAACCAATTTACTTTCGACTTCAAATGGGCCAACGCGTTCACCAGAAGTATTGATTACATCGTCAATACGCCCCTGGAACCAGAAATAGCCTTCCTCATCCTTATAAGCAGAATCGCCTGAAATATACCATCCAGGTATAAAAAAATACTCTTCATACTTGGCGGGATTTTTCCAGATAGCTCGCATCATAGACGGCCAGCCTGCTTTAATAGCCAAATTTCCCATGCGATTGGGCGGTAGTTCATTTCCTTGATTATCCAGAATGGTCGCATAGACGCCCGGTACTGGTTTACCCATGGAACCTGGCTTAATCGACATACTTGGATAATTGGATATTAATTGCCCACCTGTTTCCGTCATCCACCAGTTATCATGGATACGTTTTTCAAAAACCTTCATACCCCAATACACAACCTCAGGATTAAGCGGCTCGCCTACACTCAAGATATGACGTAAAGAGGTAAGATCGTATTTTTGAACTAATTCATCCCCCGCTCCCATCAGCATACGAAAAGCAGTTGGTGCACTATACCAGACGGTAATTTTATTTTTTTCCAGCGTTTTATACCAGTCATCTGGTGTGAAGCGGCCACCGCGAACAACATTGGTTACACCATTGAGCCAAGGCGAAAAGATACCATAAGATGTCCCAGTCACCCAGCCTGGGTCGGCGGTACACCAGTATACATCATCATCTTTTAAATCCAGTACCCATTTTCCTGTTTGGTAATGCTGAATCATTGCATTATGCACATGCAATACGCCCTTTGGTTTTCCAGTAGAACCTGATGTATAGTGTAAAATCATTCCGTCTTCTCGATCTAGCCAAACCATATCGAATTCATCGGAAGCTTGTTCCATTTGTTTCTCGTAGCTTACTTGTCCGTCAGATACCTCTCCCTTCGCTCCCACTACAATAACATGCTTGAGATGAGGTAGCTCCTTAACTGGAATACGCGGTAGTAAGGTAGGAGTTGTCACAATAGCTACTGCTTCACTATCTGCTAGTCGATCTCGAACAGCCGCCTCCATAAAGGCTTCAAATAACGGGCCTACAATAGCCCCATTCTTTAAAATCCCCAATAAGCTTACATAAAGCTCTGGAGTACGTGGCATGAAAATAAATACACGATCTCCTTTATTTACTCCCAAATCATGAAGAACATTAGCAAAACGGTTGGAAAGCCTGCTTAATTCAGCATAGGTATAGCTTTCTTCTCGTGTAGAATCACTATAGACAAGCGCTACTTTATCTTTCTTTTCTGAATGAGCATGACGATCAATAGCCTCATAGGCCATGTTAACCTTGCCTGTCTCGTACCAACTGAATTGTTTCTCTACATCTTCCCATTGAAAGGCTTCATAAGTGCGATCGTAATCTTTAAGGTTACTATTTTCATGGGTTGCTGGAATGCTTTCAACTTTCATATTCTTCACTCTCCGATTCTCTAGGTTCATGTACTGAGAAGACTTTCCGACATACATATTTCTCCAAGTACGAATCAATTCCTCTTAACCTTTTGATTATTCTAACATTTTAGATAAATCAGCGCTACCCATGATTAAAGCACCAATTGTCATGACAGGAAGTTCTAGTTTTTTACCTCATTCCCCTGTAATGATTAGGTTACACACCTCACTTTATTTAGGTGAGAAGGAGCCAAAATGTCCTCCTACCATGAATTTTGGCTTTGGAAAGGTAGAACATATGGATCAAGCTCAAGACCAATCCATTTTATCAATCCCTAAACGGATCAATAGCAGCTAAACGAAATACTCCTATCTATGGGTATGTAAGCAGTATCTTTCGCAGTGGTGGCTTTAGCTATAATTTGCCAATAGGTAGGATAGGCATCCCCTAAAAATCATGGAACGATTAGGAGATGCCTGTATTTTTTACTCTGTTCGGACGCTTGCCTCACTATCCTCTTCACGGATGTTTGTCCCGTCAACAGTCCCCAGCGCATAGGAATCACTTACCTGCTCATGCGTCACGGCTAACCCTTTACTTTGTATGTCATTACTTTGGTAATCATTGATATCATATGATTTTGTAGCGTACTGATCACTTGAAGCCTGCTTATTGTTACTCTTATTGTTTTGCTTTTCCACCTTCCATACCTCCTTATATCATTTACCGTTCCTCTTCTATTTTGCTTTGTCCCTTTTATTTTTAACCATTTGCTCCACTAAGATTTTCCGTCATAAAGAACGGGGAAACGTACAGGCTAAAGATAATCTAATGTGGGGAGGAGTTTACGTGAAAACCATCTTTACACTATTATTTGTTGGCCTTTTAGCAGGTGTTTTGTTTACGGGAAGTCACTGGCTCACTCCGGGAAAACAAATGCCGCAAGCAGTGAAATCCCCTACCTCACGAACTTTAGAAAACAAAAAAGAACCGCCTGCTGTAACCCAAGATAAAGTGCGGGTTCCCAAAATTAACTATGTTGAGCAAGTCCGGGACATGCGCCGAGATATGGAGCGTCGACAACATATCAAGACCATTCATCACAACAAAAAGGATAAGAGCCATTATGTTGACCGAGAGGTAGTCGTTCACTTCACTCCCCGTCCTTCCAATCAAGATTTACAAAAAATGCTACGCAAGGTTGACGGATATGTAAAACGTGACTTTAAAAAGGCGATGATTATCAAATCCCGCACGCTATCTACTGAACAGCTGATGAGGTATTTTGCTGAACATCCAGATTCTGTGTATGCTGAACCCAATTATTTACTGCTGCCAAATAAACAACCTAATGATACCTACTACAAACGCTATCAATGGAATCTTAACCAGCTAGGTATGGAACAAAGCTGGGAAATTACTGAAGGCTCCAGTCAGGTCATTGTAGCCGTGGTAGATACAGGGGTTGATTTGACCCATCCTGAGTTCAAAGGGAAATTGGTGAATGGATACAATGTATTAAACACGAATAAGCGTCCACAAGACGATAATGGTCATGGAACGCACGTAGCGGGAATTATCGCCGCCCGTACCAATAATAAGGATGGGATCGCCGGTATCTCTTGGAAAAGTAAGATTATGCCTATTAAAGCAATTGGAGCAGACGGTAGTGGTAGTGCTATCGACATTGCTCAGGGAATCGAGTGGGCTGTTGACCATGGAGCTTCAATTATTAATTTAAGTGTGGGAAATTATGTGTCCTCCGCAGCCTTAAAGGCAGCATGTACGTATGCCTTTCAAAATGATGTAGTACTTGTAGCTGCCACTGGAAACGATGCAAGCGAGCAACCAAGCTTTCCAGCTGCTTTTCCAGAGGTAATTGGGGTTTCAGCCGTCGATCAGGATGAGAATCTAGCAGACTTCTCTAATTATGGAAAAACGGTTAGTGTCGTTGCCCCAGGAGTAGATATTCCTAGTACCTATATCTACAAAGACTATGCGGCACTCTCAGGCACGTCGATGGCTTGCCCTCATGTCGCAGCGGTGGCTAGTTTAATTCGTTCTGTTAATCCTTCTCTTAGCAATAAACAGGTCAGACAAATTCTAGAAAAGACAGCAACAGACTTAGGCGCACCAGGTCGGGATTCCTTATATGGGTACGGATATATCAATGTAAAAAAAGCGCTACAGGAAAGTCAAGTGGGACAAGAAACAGCACCTCTAATTTCTCCCGCGGCTACGCCTTCCACTGAACAGGCTCCAGTTTCTGGCTTTCAGCGTTTTTTAGAGTTACTGCTGGGTCGCTATCTACAATCATTTCGTACCCACCAGCAATAAGGTATATCCCCATATAAAAGGAGGACGATGTTATTGAAAGCCGTCATTTTGTTTGCTCATCCTGGAACGAATAGCTTTAATCACGCTATCTTACAGCAAGTGACAGAGAGCCTGCATAAGCATGGTATCACCCCAACCTTACGTAATTTGTATGAACAAAAATTTTCACCCATTTTTTCTCCCGCTGATATGCAGGCATTGGAATCAGAGCAAGTGCCAAAAGCCATCGAAGAGGAACAAACCATTTTATCGGAATCTGATCTATTGATTATGATTTATCCTGTTTGGTGGTGGTCACAGCCAGCCATTTTGAAAGGCTACATTGATCGTATCTTTTCAGACGGGTTTGCTTTTAAATATGAAAAAAATGGACCTGTTGGTTTGTTAACGGGGAAACAAGCCCTAGTTTTTACAACTACGCGAGAATCACAGCAGGAAATGCAGGCAAGCGGTCTAGACGAGGTTGTTAAAAAACAGGTCGTAGATGGTATTTTACGATTCTCAGGATTTGAACCAGTTATCTATCATAATTTTGCAGAAGTACCATATGTGGAGGAAGCTATTCGAGAAACCTATCTACAACAGGTAGGTCAAGCGATTGCTTCGTTAAAACTTCCCGTACTGATGTAGACCCTATGTAAAAATAGGCTTTCCTCAAATGGACTAGATGTTGTCTTACATGCTACAGTTCCATTAAAATTTTTGGAAAGCCTATTTTTTATAAGGAAAAATCAATTCATTTTGTGAATTTTTGTAACAGGTCACAAAAAAGTCAAAAAATTTGACACTTTTCGTTCATATACTCCCTTTTAATTTTCTGATTTATTCGTATAATAGAAAAAGAAAGCATACAACATATTAGCAGAGAAAAAAGAGACCCTTCAAAATGAAAGGTCTCCACTCAGATATAATGCCGTTATAAAATAAATACTTGTAAACCCATTCTCCTGTTAATTGCTCGGTTGCATCCGCTTTTTCGTAATGTAATCTGTTTCGTAGTACTGCAATTCATCACGTAGAGGCTCAAAAATTCGAGATAATCCTAATGTTAGGCTCTCTAGTTCAGGAGTAACCTCTTTGCGGAAAATAATGCAGTCTTGCCCTGTGTACGAGTACCTGCCATCCTCATCGTAAACCTCGCCTTTGGGATAGTAAAAATTAATTACACAGGTGTGGTACACCTGATAGAGGGCTTCTTCGGCAAACTCCTCGTTAAAGCGAGCACGTCGAAGACAGATTCCCAACTTCTCATAGGCATTCTCTGCATAAACCAACAAGCGACGTAAATCAGAAAGATAGCTACCATAGTAAGCTTCATACTCCTCAGCATCTCCAGATCTTTCAATCAAATCTGCTAAAGTAGTTTGATTTAGGAATCTCTCCACTTCTATGCTAACCTTCTTCAACCGCATAAAGGTATCTTCGCATAACTGTTTTACATGAGCGTCTGACATAGAGAATCCTCCTTAGGGCAACAGATATTAAGATTTACGTTTATTGTAAAAAAACTGCCCCGGAGTTACAAGAAGTTTTTATTTTATAACACAGTTTCTGAATTAGATTGATAGTTTTTTCTAGTATATTTCTTTTGATACATGTACGTAACAAATGCCACAAATAGCGCCACGACAACCATAAAGAGCAATATAAGATTATCGGTGCTAACAAATTCCCAGCCGTGTCCTTTACTGATAATTTCTCGTACGGAATGTAGGAAATATGTGAGCGGCAAGGATTTTGCTATGATCGCAATCGCTGTTGGCATAGAAGTAATTGGCCAAGTCCATCCAGATAGCATAAATGATGGTACTGCGATTAGCATAGCTGTTTGTGTCGCTTGTAGCATATTGGAAGAGAAAAACGAGATAGCAAATCCAATAGACACGACTGCTAGATTGAAAATAAATCCGCTAAGGAAAAGTAAGCTCAAGCTTCCATAGTACGTAACAGCAAAAAATTTAAAGATCAGTACATAGGTTAGCAAAAAGTTAAACATGGCAAGGATCATATGAGTCGTTATTTTACTTAACGCAATTTTGACAAACCCATTTCCGTTTAAGGTATCCATCCAAGTTCCTTCTTCTTTTTGGCGAGTTACGCTTAAAGAAACACTCAAGAAAGCTACCTGCTGCAAAACAGTTCCGGCCAACCCAAAGATCATAAATGCCAGATAGTTAAAGGTTGGGTTATGCAGAATACGATAGCGATAGTCAATCCCTGTCGCAAAGTTTGTTGCCGCACTGCCCCATTCACCTTTCGCCTCTAACTTTTTTAACGTCACTCCACCAGAGATCGTTTTCACTAGAGAGCTCGCAGCGCGAACAGAGGTATTGGAAACCATCATGTTACTTCCATCAATCAGATTTAAAATCTCTGTTGGCTTACCCAATTTGGCATTGACGGTCAAGCCCTTGGGAATAATAAATCCAACCTGCGCCTCTTCATAAGTCATCAGATGTTGTAACTCTTCTTCTGTTGTAACTATATTTGTTACTGAAAACGTTTGATCATTATCAATCGCTCTAATCAATTCTCTTGTTAATTCTGTTTGGTCCAGGTCTGCTACCACTGTCGGTATTTCCATCACGCGTTTTTCCTGATACAAATATCCAAACATGAGCATATAGACACACGGAACAAGAAACACAATATTACGTATCGTTTTATTCGTATAAATGGATCGCCATTCGTCAGCAACTAATTGCAAAAAGCTATTCACGAGCGCCAGCCCCTTTTAGGTGCCATTCGACAGTAAAGCCAGGGCGTACATCAATATCCTCCACTTGCAATTTCACTTGGAATGCTCGCAAATCACGGGAGTTTAGCTCCTGTGTTGCTTTCTTCGTTGCAAAATCTGCTGCTGGTGCCACCATTTGTACAGTCGCATTTACTTCCTTATTTAAGCTTGGGACAAACAATGTAGTTTTCTCGCCTACTTTTATGTTGCCAAGCTGGTTTTCATCCACATACATTTTTACAAATTTATCGTTCTCTACTTGAATTGTCATGATGGAAGAGCCTTGTGCTACAAGTTCCCCTTTTTGTGAGGAAATAGATTTTACAATACCGCTAACAGGTGCAATCATTTGTGTATTGCGCAAGTATGCCTCTGCTTCATCCAAAGCACCTTTTGCTTGTTTTACGCCTGCTTCTGCTGATTTTACATCAGATTCGCGCAATCCTACCTGACCAAGCCCGGCAATTGCATTCTGGTATGCTGCATTCGCTTGGTTTACTTGAGCTGTAAGTGCTTCAATCTGTTCTGGTCGAGCACCTTTTTGCGCCATGTTTAATTGCTCTTGTGTTGCCGTATATTCAGCGGAGTATTTTTCAAATTCAGCCTGAGATTCTTCCAATTTAATTTTTGGAATAGCCCCTTCTTTTAATAAATCCTCCATGCGTTTCATGTTCGTCTGAGCCAAGTTGCGAGCTGTTTTGGTTGCCTGAAGCTTTCCTTTTAGCTGCGCAATCTCTTCTGGACGAGCCCCGTTTTTGTTAGCTTGCAAATTAGCTTGAGCTGCTTGCAAAGCTGCCTGAGCCTGCTTTACCGTAGCATCGCTTGATCCGCTGGTAACGGAAACTCCTTTTTTAGCCTGCTCCAATTTCGCTTGAGCTAATTGGTACGCTGCTGCTGCCTGATCGCGTTTTGCTGCAATCTCAGCGCTTCCCAGCACAGCTAAGAGTTGACCTTCAACTACTTTGTCGCCCTCTTTAACATCAATCTTGTCAATGGTTCCTGGAACCTTGAAGGCTAAATCTACTTCGGTCCCTTCTACAACAGCAGTTACTTGTTTCGCGGAACCTCCGGCATAACTATTTTTTTCAGAAAAAAGTAAGTATCCACCTAAAAGTACGATAGCTGCTAAGAACCCAACCAAACCAACCATCATCTTTTTATTCTCTCTCATAACCTTCCACTCCAATTCGCAATTTAAGCGAGTCCCAGAGCTCCTTTAAATAAAATGAGTAATGTATCTCTGGTCTCTAGCGTATAAACTGGCTCATTGCGGAACATCTTGCGAAGAACCACAAATCCAATACTCCCAAACAAAGCGGATACCACTGTCTGCGTTTCCATATCGCTTTTGATAAAGCCTTGTTCCTGCATGTTTGCCAGGTATTTCTCCATTAAAGAAAAATAATTGCCTAATAATGTTCGAACCATATTATCCCGTGTTATATCTCCTGAGGAGAAACTTAACAGCAATAAACAAAACTCACTGTTATCCGAAAAGAAGCGCAAATGCTCATCTAGTACGTGTAAAAGACGTTCCTGTGGCGTTAAGCTGCTATCTTCCGTCGCCCCTTTGACGGACTCCATCAGCATTTCCACTCCCTTTTGATTTACATAATAGAATAACTCCTCCTTTGTCTTAAAGTGATAATACAACGTACCCTTAGCTACCTGGGCAAATTCTGCAATCGTATCCATCGTTGTATCCGTATACCCATATTGGGCAAAAGCTTGCAGGGCACTTTCATAAATTAAATCCTTCTTTTTACTCATTAATATGTACCCCCATATAAACTGACCAGTCAGTACAGAGATTAGTGTACTCTGCTTTTTGATGACCGTCAAGGTATTTTTGGAAAAAAGTGATTACTCATTCATATTTCATTGGTGTGATCTTCGTTATGTACTCTATTTACATTATTGATACCCGTAATCTTACTGCTTCAAACGATTGCAGCCTAAGACCGATTATCCATCCCCTAGCAACTTGTTTCTAGTCGTAGCCAATTGTTTTTATGAAAGTAAAAAAGCCGATGAACAAGTCATCGGCTTCCCATGTAAGCAATATGGCGGAGGGAGAGGGATTCGAACCCCCGTGACGTTGCCGCCTAACGGTTTTCAAGACCGCCCCGTTATGACCACTTCGGTATCCCTCCATATAATAGCTGATAATCATTATGTATGAAATAATTTCGTCCTGCGAAATACATCAGCAAGGATTATTATACTAGAGCATATGTAAAAAGACAAGTATTTTTTTATTATTTTTTTCTAAAATGATTGCAACGTTTGTATCCGTTCACCAGATTGTGTATGATAGACTAAATACGTAATTTGGTAAGTTCCTACATAATCCTTACGGTTCTTACCCTTTCATGAAGGAGTGACTTTGTAGCAATGGACCAACTCATTACATTTGCTAAAGATTATTGGGTAATTCTTATCCTAGTCTTATTGGCAGTGTTTGTGCTTAATTTTTTTCTAAAAGCCTTGTACAAAATTGTTTTATTTAGTCTGGTGGTCGGGGCTATTCTGGTCTTTGGTTTCAATTATACACCAACTGAAGTGGTGAACATAGGACGTCAGGTGGTAAATGGTGTCGATGAAGTATTCACATCTACTGTAAGACCTTTAATTGATTCTGAAATTAAGGACGCCACTTACAATTTCCGTGAAGATGGAAGCTATGAAATCAAGACGACGAATATCCGTATTGAGGGGAAAAAGGGCGATCCGAAAGCCACTGTCTACTATAAGAATTTTAATTTCTCCATTAATATTAAAGATCTAGGTGAATTAGCTCAGCAACACATCCAGAAGGCTGCTGATGGTAAATCAACACCGTAACACCAATATATTCGTCTATTAACTTTACTTGCTAAGTAAGAATCCCGGTTCACGCCTGCTAAGGCTACGAGCCGGGATTTTTCATATAGGTATGTTTATATCCATTTTGTGTAGTGATTTACAATGTACTCTTGCTATTAGACACGTCCACTATATAAGCATACAAAAAAACCGAGGAACCTTTCAGCTCATCGGTTTGCTATTCTTTATGTATGGCGGAGGGAGAGGGATTCGAACCCCCGTGACGTTGCCGCCTAACGGTTTTCAAGACCGCCCCGTTATGACCACTTCGGTATCCCTCCGCGTTGCTACATAAAAAATATAGCATATAAAAAATCAAATAGCAACACCTTTTTTAAAAAATTTATGGGTTTAATAGTTTTTCTTTTCAACAGCTAGCTCACACCACTCGATGAGAGTCAGTGCAAATAACTCAGCACACGCAAAAATATCATCGAGGACGATATACTCATCGGGATAATGTGCAACTTGGGTTACCCCTGGTCCTATAATGATAGAAGGAGTATCGGCCAGCTTCGTTAATAGACCTCCATCAGTCCCCCATGGCGATGCTTCTATGATCGCTGCCTCTCCAAAAACAGACGGATATAGCTCCTGCAATCGTGCAAGCAATGGATGATCCATTTCTACCTCTCCTGGCACCCATCTGGCACCGTACCATTCCAGCTCCACAGGATGATCTACAAACCATTCATCTTCCTCCGTAAGCTTTTGTAACGCAGCCTGCATTTCAATTTTGGCCATCTCCATTTCTTCTCCAGGTGCTACACCCATTCGTCCTTCTATTGTAACCAAATCCGAAACAGATGATGGCCATTTTCCCCCTTGTATTACACCTAGATTAATAGGGATCGGTATAGGCAATTTCGCGTATAAAGGGTCTGACATTCGTTGATTTCTCTCTTGCTCTAAGCGCTGAATTTGTCTGATTACGGTCATGCTTTTTTCGATGGCACTAACTCCTTCATAGCGTGTACCTCCATGTGCCGATCTGCCTCGTATGAACAAGCGGAACCACATGGAGCCTTGTTGCTTGGGAAAAATTTTCAGATTTGTTGGCTCAGGTATTAAAGCAGCGTCCGCTCTATACCCACGTAAAATGGTGGATAAGGTCCCAGCCCCACCGCTTTCTTCTTCTACAACACTTTGAAAGATAACATCGCCCTTCAAACGTACACCAAGCTGTTGGAGGGTTTGAATAGCTAAGAGAGACGCGAGATTGCCACCTTTCATGTCCGTTACCCCGCGGCCATACAATTTTCCATCCACAATTTCTCCACTAAACGGCTCCTGTGTCCATTGTTTTCGCTCTCCTTCTGGCACAACATCAACATGGCCATTGAGAATAAGAGAACGTCCTCCTCCCGTACCCTTCCATACCCCTACTACGTTCGGACTACCTGAAAATTCAGTACGCGGCGAAACAAAATAGGCATGTTTCTCCAGCTTTTCAAGCTCGTCACCTGTCATCTCCCACACATCGACTTCAAGTCCCATCTCTACCAAGTGATTGGCTATTTTCTGCTGAATCCCCGCTTCCTGCCCTTGTACGCTAGCCTCACGCACCCATTCCTGCAACAAGCCTATGGCACCTGCTCGATCCTTCTGTAGCTGCTCACGAATTCGTTCCTGCCATGTTAGTGTCTGGCTTACGCTCATGGTAGTCTCCCCCTTAGATAAAAGTGGTTACTTCTCCGCTAAATAACAGCTCTGCTTCTGTCGCACCAATCACATCTGCTACGGTGTATGGATGCATAACCTCCAATAAATGCAATCCATCCGTTTTTACCTCCATCACTGCCATATCAGTGATTATCATATCGGCACTTCCTTTTGCGGTCAGAGGTAGCTTGCACTCACGGACAATCTTGGAGCGACCATTTTTGTCCAAATGTGTAGTAAGGACTAGAACCTTCTTTGCCTTTTGTGCTAATTCCATCGCACCGCCCATCCCAGGAACCCGTTTTCCGGGAACAATCCAATTGGCAATATCACCACGCTGACTTACCTCTAACACCCCAAGAATCGTCATATCTAGCAACCCTCTGCGAATGACCGCAAAAGCAGTGGCACTATCAAAAAAGGAAGCGCCGGGCATCAAAGTAACAGGAAAGCCTCCCGCGTTGCACAAATTCGGATTTTCTTCTCCTTTCTGGGGAGTGGGACCTGTACCTACAATGCCATTTTCAGCATGAAACAAAACATATTTTTCTTCTGGTATAAAATCTGCTACAAGCGTAGGGATCCCGATCCCTAGATTAATCAGCATACCGCTTTTTACCTCCAAAGCAGCACGCCTAGCAATTCGCTCCCGATAGCTCTCCGTCGTACCTTCTTTTGTTACTTCTCCCATGCCCATCGCCAATTCACCCCTTCACTTTGCACGATATAGGTTACAAACACGCCTGGTGTCACGATTTCTTCAGGATCAAGCTCTCCAATCTCAACAATTTCTTCTGCTTCCACGATCGTGATATCTCCAGCCATGGCCACCAAGGGGTTAAAATTACGCGCACTTGTATCAAAAACAAGATTGCCAAATCGATCTGCCTTTTTAGCAGATACGATAGCCACTTGGGCAGTTAACGGTGTCTCAATTAAAAATGTTTTTCCATCCACTATCACCTGCTGCTTCCCTTCTTCCGCAATTGTACCGATTCCGATGTCAGATAAAATTCCTCCTAGACCTACTCCACCTGCTCGAACTCTTTCTGCCAAAATGCCTTGTGGACAAAATTCCACCTCCAGCTCCCCTGCCGTCATTTGGGCACCAGCATTCGGATTAGAGCCAATGTGAGAAGCAATGACCTTCTTTACTCGGCGCTGTGTAATTAATCGTCCGATTCCAATATCAGGAAAAGCTGTATCGTTACTAATCAGTGTTAGTCCTTTGATTTGTTTTTCCAATAGTCCCTGTATTAGGGTAGGAGGGTTACCGACTCCACCAAAGCCACCAACCATCAATGTCATCCCATCATGAAAATGCTCCAATGCTTCTTCTAATGAAATCTCTTTATTCCAGGTTGATTGTGATATCATATGCGCTCCTCCTTTCTACCAAATTCCCTCTTTCGTGAACTCTGCTTGGGCTTCCTGTAAAGTCTGACGCAGTAAATGGATCAATTCATCAATTTCATCCTGTTCAATGATAAGCGGAGGCGAAATAATGACCGCATCGCCTGCTATTCCATCTAAACCTCCAATAGCTGGGTAAATCATCAATCCTTTAGCAAACGCTCTCTGGATAATTCGATTGGTTACTTGATGTGAGAGTGCGAATGGCTCTTTCGTCAGCTTGTTCTTTACAAATTCTAGTCCACACAGTAATCCTTTCCCACGTGCCTCTCCCACAATGTCAAATTCCTGTTCTATTTGTTTTAAGTGTTGTAATAAATACTTTCCATTTTGTTCAGCTTTTTGCACTAGCTGATGTTGTTGCATGTAACGTATCACAGACACACAGATCGCTGCTGATTGAGGGTTAGCGCTGTAGGTATGACCTGCCATGATAGAGCCAGAGCCTTCTGCAATCGTCTGCATGATGGAATCACTCACCATAGTGGCTGCCATCGGTGTATATCCTGAACTCATTCCTTTCCCCAACGTCATTACATCAGGCGTTACCTGCCAATGATCAATTCCAAAGTTTTTACCAGTACGCCCCACACCTGTCATAACTTCGTCGGCTATAAATAAAATGTGATGCTTCGTACAAATTTCACGGATACGAGCAAAATAGCCGTCTGGGGGTACTACAGCGCCTCCAGAAGCGCCAATAATTGGCTCTGCGATAAAGGCCGCAACATTTTCCGCTCCTGTTCTGATAATGGCCGCTTCTAACTCATCCGCAGCCTGACGTGCATATGCATCACTATCAAGTCCCTGCTGATTTCGATAGGGATAGGGTGCCGATATACAGGGGTAATCTGCCAATAACGGTACGAAACGCTTGCGTCTTAGCACATGTCCTGACATGGATAAAGCCCCCATCGTAATTCCGTGATAGCTCATCCAGCGTGATAAAATCCGATTTTTGGTCATGCGTCCTTGTTCTTGCCAGTACTGAATTGCAATTTTTTGAGCTGTCTCCGTTGCCTCTGATCCACTGCTGACAAAAAAGCTCCAATTCACATTACCAGGTGCCCAAGCAGCCAGAATATCCGCTAACTCCTCTACTGCTTCACTACTGAAGTGTGAGCGATAAGCAAAGGATACCTTTTCAGCTTGCTGTCTCATAGCATCGACCACTTCATCCATCGCATGCCCGATACTCACAGTTACAGCCCCTGAACAAGCATCCATATAACGCTTTCCGCTCTCTTCATATAAGTAAATTCCTTTTCCGTGAGAAATTCGTGGATATTGTTTGCCCCATTCTGGTTTAATTACATAGCTTTTTCGTTCGGTTTTGCTATCCATGCCCTTCGCTCCTTCCGTTTTCACTGCCACTTTATTACTCATCGTATCGAATCTAGAACCTCCTGACATTCTACTTCTTGGCCAAAAAACGCTGGATAAAAAACAGAATTTTTTGTACATTTTGTATAATGCTAGTTTATGTAAAGAGTAGAGTTTTTCAAAGTAATAGAGAGGTGGGGAAGCCCATGTCTATAACGATCCGTGAAGCCATGCAGTTACCTGATATGGTGCAAACCAGATTGGTAGCAGGGGAATCTGGATTACATCATTCTATTCAATGGGTCACAATCGTAGAAATTGTAGAGGATTTGGAGCGTTTACAAGCAGGGGAATTTCTTATTACCACTGGTTTTGGTTTGGAGATGAACACGGATAAATACGATCAGTTCATACCTTCACTGGCAGCTCGAGGATTGAGTGGAGTTGCGATTCATACCGGATTTTATTTACGTGAAATTCCAGCGCTTTTTGTTCAACAAGCGAATCAGTTTGGACTCCCTTTAATTGAGATTCCCACAGAGCTTAATTTCTCTACCATCACAAAAGCCATTCTTCAGCCGATTGTGAATCGTCAATTTGAGTTGATTCGCTATTCAGAACAAATTCATCAGCGATTGTTAAATGTAGCTTTGCTAGGTGAGGGTCTTTCTGCCATTGCAGACGAATTATCCGCCGTTACCCAAGGAGAAGTAATTATAACAGACGTACTTGGCTATGAATTAGTTCGTACGTCCCCACAGGCATGTCGGCCTGCTACTGTTGACATGCTCTCACCGGAAGATTCCCGTCAAGTCCGCTCTGATCAAAGCTGTGAATCCATCTCCTCTATCGAATTAACCCATCCAATCGAAGCCGCTCGTTTTACCTTTGGCGCTATCACCTTACGCAAACAGCAAACATGCCGGCAGGAATGGGATATGATCGCTTTGCAGCATGCCTCAACATTGGCTGCCTTAGCTTGCAGTAAGGACAGGGAGATAGCCCAAGCAGAATGGCGTCTAAAAGGCGATTTTTTAGATGAGTTACTAAGCGGAACCTTTGAACGTAATGCAGAATCGGAGGCACGTAGCCGTATGTTAGGCTACCCTCTACATCATCATGCCCGTCACCTTGTTGTTGCGCTAGCCATACCCGCTACTCCTTCTGCAAAGGAATATAATTTTGCCATGCTACAAAAGCTACCCACCTTATTAAAGCGGGTAGCAGAGGTTTATCAGCCTACTTATCTCAGTAAGGAACGGGCAACCGAAATCTTATTACTAATGCCTGAGGATAAGGCTAGTGAAGTTTTTATTCAAAAAATGGCAAAAAAGTGGCTTGATTTGTATCCTCAGCATCCGTTGGCAATCGGGATTAGCAACCCCCGTGCTTCCTTCGATACCTTGTCAATAGCCGTTCAAGAAGCGATCTATGCCATGAAATGCCAATCAGCTCTCCTCCCAGCACTCCAAATACAGTCTGTATCTCATTTTGACCGACTAGCCGGCTATCAGTTCCTGTTTCCCTATCACGCGCAGCCTGAGGCCTTACAGGAGCTCTGGAAGCCACTCTTAGCCACATTGCTTCACTATGATCAGAAGCATGGACAACAATTGTTAGAGACTATCCAAGTATATTTTGAAGAGTGTCTGAATGGGCAAAAAACATCACAACGTCTATTTATTCACCGGCACACGCTTAAATACCGTTTACAGCAGATCGAGCAAAAAACCGCTGGATCACTTCAAGACGCATCTCACCGTTGGCAGTTACAGCTAGCCATCATGGCTTATCATTTACAACAAATTTTCTACCCAGACATGTCAGGCATTCCCTAGAGTAAGCTTACGGAGCTATCAGTCCCATACAGCTTTCAACGGCTTAACCCAGATATTCATATCTTCAAAGCCGGTTGAAATCACACAATTGTTAATTAGCCTGCCAGTATATCGATAGCCCATTTTAGCGGCTGTCACATTCATCGCAGCGGAATGGGCACGTGTAAGTGTATATAGATAGGAAATACCTATTTCTTGCATATGTTGCTCCAAAGCTACAAACAGGTGCTGAAGCAATCCCTTTCCTAACCATTTAGGGTGTGTGGCACAATCCGTCATTTCTGCTGATCCCCAATTCGGAGTCACTTCAGCAGAAGCAGCGCAAACAATCTTGCCCTCTGCTTCTACAACAGCGTAATAGGTGTCTGCTTGTATCGTAGTTCGCACATACTCGGGATCATGCATGGGGGTTGGATAGGTCTCAAAAACAACTTGATACAGCTTAGCCAGTTCTTCAGCATCTTCAAGCTTAGCCCAGCGGACACGACAATCGTCTGGTAGCTCCTTGCATACACTATTGGTTGCTTGTTTGGCCAAGCTTATTTGTAGAATTTCGTCTGCAAGTGGCTCATTTTTAGGAGTTCCTCGCTCTGATGTAACAAAATAACGAAGCATGTGAGCATTCTGGCCATTCATACAGCCTTCTAGAATCCCTTCACGTACAAATCCATGTTTCCCCCAGGCTGACAAATCCTCATGTCGGGCATAGACAATTAGCTTAGTCATACCCAATTTGTCAGCCTGTTCTTTGCAAGACCTTGCAATCTCGTCAATTTGATCAGAGTCGTACTCCATTACCTTGATACGTTGGTTATGTATATCCACAATTATTTGTGAAAGATTTTCAATCGGTTCCATCGTCATGTCTTTACACCTCATTGCGTTATTTCTTACTATTATAAAACCCCTTGCATTGCTAGTCATTCGACAAGTTGTCCAAAGTACCTCTTTGACACAATTCGCTTCTTTCATATCTAAACCATAGCCTTTGCGCATAGGTATCAAGAAGAGACAGGAAAAAAGGAGGATTCCACCCATGCATACCCTTATTTATGCTCACAGGGGTGCCTCTGGCATGTATCCCGAAAATACATTTCCAGCTTTTCATGCTGCCTATCTACAAGGCTCTAACGGTATGGAAATCGACGTTCAAGTAACAGCCGATGAACAGCTTATTGTCATGCACGATACCAACGTAGAGCATACAACTGACGGGGTGGGCGAAGTACGGCATCTCACCTATGAACAGATCTATCGTCTAAATGCGGCAGCCAAAAGCAGAAAATATTATCCCCCTACAAAGGTTCCAGAGCTATCAGATGTCTTATTGTTCGTCAAAACAACTGGGCTTCGACTTATCATTGAACTAAAGAACTTTATCGTCCCTCAGCCTCAATTGGAAGAGCATGTAATTCGTCTCATCCATGATCTTCGTTTACATAAACAGGTGGTCATTTCCTCTTTTAATTATCACAGTCTGTTGCATGTTAAGGAGCTAGACCCACAAATTCGCACCGGTATGCTTTATTTCGGACAACTACATAAACCCTGGGAGATTGCCAAACAATTTCGTGCTGACGAACTCCATGCCCCCGAGGAACAGGTAAATAAAGCACTACTGCAAGCTGCTCGTCAGCACCATTTATCACTGCTTGCATGGACAGTGAACACTCCGGAACGCATGCAGGAGCTCTTTTCATTACAAATTGATGGCATAATTACAAATTATCCTAATGTAGCACGAAAATATTTGAATAAGAAGTAAAAGGATTGTTTACAAGCCCTACAGGATATTTCTATACTAAAGAAGAGATCAGGATATAAGGGGGTTATTGCATGTTCATTACCGACTGTCTATCACCACTACATTCTCTCACAGTGGTAAAGCCAACCGACACCATTGCCCATGCTCTGGAGGAAATGAAAAAGGGAAAATTGCTTAGCATGCCTGTGATTAATGAAGATGGTACTTATTTTGGTACGCTGAGCAAACGCAGTTTGTTTGAAAAATTCGAACAAGATCATGCGGACAAAACTTTTACAGAATTCACTCAACTTCCTCTTGCCGATGGTGTTGATCAGAATTTAAAGCCACTTACGACTGAACATCTTTATGAAGACGCCCTCCCTATTATTGTGCGTTATCCATTTGTACCGATTGTAGACGAGAATAATCGTTTTCTTGGTATCATTAAACGTAAAGATATGGAGCTAGTATTAGAATCTGTTTTTGGAATGGGTGTGAAAGGGACTAGAATAACCCTAACCCGTTTCGAAGGAAAAGGTGTGTTACGAGAAATCTCTAGTATTTTGACCGAACACAAGTCAAATGTGATCTCCTGTGTATCCTTTGATTCTAAACACTCTGGTGTCAGACGTATTTTAGTTAAATTTAAAACGGAAGATAATCTGATTGATATTATTCAGGAACTGGAGAATCATGGCTTTGCTGTCACCTCTGTTCATGAAAGCTAACTTCCCAGCATGTAGTAACGAAGCAAGAATTTATAATAAAAAAAGGAACGCTAATTGCTTGCGTTCCTTTTTTACATTCCGATTCGATTATTTTCCAAGGTCCAGAGGCGGTACCCAATTTGGATCAAAGAACTTTCCTTGCCATGTATTACGACGTTTCATCTCTGCCTCAATGCCATTGAGCACTTCCCATTTTTTACGACTCCACATCGGCCCAATCAAAATATCAGGAGGCCCATCACCAGTAATACGATGCACAATCATTTCTGGTGGTAGAATTTCCAGAGTGTCGACAACTAATTTCGTATACTCCTCTTGAGTCAAGAATTCCAATAAACCAGCATTGTACTGCTTCACCATTGGCGTTTTCTTTAACAGATGTAGCAAATGTATTTTAATACCTTGTACGTCCAAATGAGCAGCGGCCTGCGCAGTCATCATCATATCTTCGGCAGTCTCTCCAGGTAATCCATAAATAATGTGGGAGCAGACACGAATGTTATGTTTACGAAGCTTCTCTAGTCCATCAAGATAGCATTGATAATCATGGGCACGATTAATCAGTAGCTGTGTACGTTCATGTACTGTTTGCAACCCCAATTCTACCCATAGATAGGTACGTTCATTTAATTCTGCTAAGTACTCTACTACATCATCTTCTAAACAGTCAGGTCTGGTTGCTATAGAAAGACCCACAACATCATCTTGTCGTAAAATCGTTTCGTACATATCGCGAAGCTCTTCTACAGGCGCATAGGTATTGCTAAATGCTTGAAAAAAACCTAAATACTTCGCTGTAGGCCATTTTTCATGCATACGATCCTTAACATCATGAAACTGCTTCTCTAACGTCATACGACGATCGCCTGCAAAGTCCCCCGATCCGCGTGCACTACAAAATGTACAGCCACCTACTGCAACATTGCCATCTCGATTGGGGCAGGAAAATCCTCCATCTAGCGGTACTTTAAATACCTTGTGTTGAAACATACTACGCAAATGATAGTTCCATGTATGATAACGCTTATCACCCCATAGCAGAGGCTGACAGCTCTTTTGTATATCCTCCGTTGACATCTTTATACTCCCTTCTGTCCATGCATTTCTACAGTATACCAGTTTCTGTAGAGCTTTTTAATAGTGAAAAATATTACACCACACATTTTTGCACATCTCATGCTTCCGTCAATTGTTGCTTTTATATCAACATCAATAACATTTCGAAGTTTTTACTAGAAAAAAAGAACCGCAGTTCTTTCCCGCGGTTCATCATCATTATATTTCCCACTTTATTACGTTTACATTACTGTTGCATTTCTTCTATCTGAATTGCACGTGTATGTGCAGTATGGCTCCACTCTTGATTGTTCTTGGTAAAGAACGCGTAAATAAAGATAGGTAACCATGTCAGGAAGAAAATTGGCAACAGGATGAGTCCCAAATAAGCTTTTAGTGGGACTTTCTCTAAGTACAATGCGAGTACAGGTAACAAATAGAAAATACCTGTTGTCACGTAAATCAACCAATCAGGCAAGAAGCCTGTTGTAGGTAGGAACGTGTTAAAGCTCAACAATCTGGCCATAAACAATATCGACATAAATGTAACAATCAACACATACATGGGTTGAAAGAGGTAAAAAGCTGCGTCAAGCATTCCTAGTCTTCTTGCTTTTAAGCCATTTTTTACAACTGAACCAATGTAACGTCCAGCTACATCATAATGACCTTGCATCCAACGAAGTCTCTGCTTCATTGAAGATTTTAGGTCGATTGGTTTTTCGTCAAAAACCTTTGTTTCATGAGCCCAGCAAGGATAGATGCCACGTTCGATACATCTCGTTGCAAACTCTAAGTCTTCCGTTAAGCTGGTTGCCCCCCAACCCATATCTTTTAACAGCTTACTCTCAATACAAAGTCCTGTACCACCTAATGTGTTTGGCAGCCCTAGGTTATGGCGAGCCAATTGCCACATACGGTTGGTGAACCAGTACGTACAAGCGTACGAAAGAGTAATCCAAGAGTCAAACGGGTTTTTGGAGTCAAGGTAACCTTGGATAACTTGTTGTCCTTTGCATAGACGATCGTTCATGACAGTTAGGAAGTTTTTCTCTACCAAGTTATCTGCATCAAACATTACGACAGCATCGTACTGCTTTTCTCGTGACCATAAATTTTCTAGCATCCACTCAATACCGTAGCCCTTGCCACGCTTTGAAGTGTCAAATCGTTCGCAAGCATAGGCGCCATGCTTCCGAACAATCTCCGCGGTGTTATCTGTACAATTGTCACAGATAACAAAAATGTCGTACATCTCACGCGGATAGTCCATTTTTTTCAAATTCTCGATCAATGGTGCAACAACCGCTGATTCATTGTGTGCAGCTATCAATACAGCAAATGTTTTCTCTGGCTTGTGGGTCACAGGCTTTTTCTTATGAAGTAAAATGCCTCCCCCTACTGAAATTGCTGTTTGATAGATGCTGACTAACCCCATTGTGGTGGTAAAACCGATGAAAAGCCCCTCAATTATATCTTTTAAGTCAACCATCTTTTCTTCTCCTCGACCTGGTATGCTTATATGCATACAGGTAGTGTTATATCTCCTTCAAACCCTATTTGCGAGTTTACACGATTCACAACTAGCCTGCAATCGTTCAAAAGTGGGAAAAATCAATGTTTACTTCTCTCTATATCTATTTGTTGCTTAATATGACGCAAAAGCTCAGTGATTCGCTTCATCTTGCAAGCAGTTTTTGAGAAACACTTGTCCCTATCACGTTTCCCTCTTCATCCTACTCTTATTCTGCAACCTCAAAATTTACTACAGAAAAAAAAGCCTGCTATAAAAAGGTCTACCCTTTTCAAATAGGCTTGAATCCAGAAGATGCAAAAATCTGGCCTCTATAACTAAAGGTCAGCCGATATTCCTAGTAAAATTTCTATAGTGATGTTTTTTATCCCAAGGACAAAAGAACTAATTGGCATTAAATGTAATCATTTACCTATTCTCTGTCTCTTATAAAAAATCCTATTTCATCAGCAAATTTTTTGTATAAAATGACAAAATATGAATTTTTATGGAATATTTTTAATAAATTTCTCACTTCTTACTTTTCTTTACAACTATAAAAACAAATAAAAACTCAGCGATACGAACCCTTTGGCCGAGCAGAGTCTTATGTGATTTCCTTTTTTGAAGGTTGGCATTCAATTTTTACAAATACATAAAAATGGCGTCTCAGGAGAGACTCGAACTCCCGACCGACCGCTTAGAAGGCGGTTGCTCTATCCAGCTGAGCTACTGAGACGCATTTTGGAGGGAGTACCCGGATTTGAACCGGGGAATAAAGGTTTTGCAGACCTGTGCCTTACCACTTGGCTATACTCCCTTATGAAATTAAAAAGGGGCGATCGATGGGAATCGAACCCACGAGTGTCGGAGCCACAATCCGATGCGTTAACCACTTCGCCACGACCGCCATTATGTAAGTAAAAGTTGGCAGGGGCAGTAGGAATCGAACCCACACCAAAAGTTTTGGAGACTTTTGTTCTACCACTAAACTATGCCCCTATGGTAGCGGCGGAGGGGATCGAACCCCCGACCTTTCGGGTATGAACCGAACGCTCTAGCCAGCTGAGCTACACCGCCAAAAAACGATATAAAACAATATGGCGGAGAGTGAGGGATTCGAACCCTCGCTACGCTTACGCATACTAACGGTTTAGCAAACCGTCCCCTTCGGCCTCTTGGGTAACTCTCCGTATAATAACTCCTCAGAATAAATCTATATGATTCAATCTACTACATTATTCTTATTTAATATACCTAAGGAATAATTATACCAAACACATACCTTTATTCCCTGAAAACTGAATAATGAAAGTTAGCATAAGGCAATGTGGATAAGTCCTCGACCGATTAGTATTCGTCAGCTCCATGCATTACTGCACTTCCACACCGAACCTATCAACCTCATCGTCTATAAGGGGTCTTACTAGCTTGCGCTATGGGAAGTCT